>QHXG01000595.1 GCA_003222845.1 Acidobacteriota bacterium
AGCGTTGCCGTCTCGATGCCTAGCGACTTCAATCCAACCGCCGAAGGTTGGATGGGCGGCATCTCAAAACGCCATTCGAAGACTGGATCAAACGAACCGCCCAGCTTCACGTCGACCGGCACCTCTGAGGCTAATCCCGGCCGGCGAACTGCAAATTGGACCTGAGCGCCGCTGCCCGCGTCGCCCAATAACTTGGAAAATTCCTCGGCGCTCTTCACCTCTTCTTTATTGACACTGACAATCACGTCACCCGGATGTAGCTTTGCGACCGCGGCCGGTGTCCCAGGCATCACCCCGGTTAGCAGAATACCGAGTTGCTTTTGCATCAACTCATTCAATTGATCTTCACGCCAGCCGTTGGCAAGAAAAACGGTTCGGGCAGCCAGATCGACGGGTTCGCCGCGCACCCCTAGTAGAGGCTTGGGCACGCTGGCCTGGCGCTCGAGGACTCGGCGCGTCGCCGCGCGGATGGTTTCCGCGGGAACGACGTGCGCGTCGTTATTCTCGAATGCGTCAACAATGCCAAGCGTGTTTCCCGATTCATCACAGGCTACACCACCGAGAATTACGGGCGACAGATTCGCGCTTCGCACAGTTAATCTCTCCACGCCGCCGACAGTTGTCCGAGCTACATTCGAAATCTTCGCTTCGGTCACAGCCACCTTCACGTAGATGATTTGCGAAGTCGCCTCTCCTTCGGGCGTTGTCCTCTCGGGCGCGAACAACTGGACCTGCTGCCCCTCAGCTAATTGTTTGGCCGCCGTCTGGACTGTGGTCGGCGTGACCATTCCATTGACTTGCAGGACGGACAATCCCGTCTGTCCGTCAAGACCTACGTAACGTGCGCGCAGTCTTCGCCCATCATTTGTGATCACGGTCAAATCAGGTTCAGTGCGCGTCCGGGCGAGGGGAGCGCCCGCGGTAGCGGAGCTGGATAACTTACCCGGTTCAAAAATCGACATCGGAAACTGTCCGAATTCGATCTCTGCACCCGCCTGCGGCAAACGCGCGGCGATCGTCTTGCCATCGTCAAGCGCCCAGCCGGCAATGATGCTGGCATGCGCGTCATTGGAAATTGCGTCGGGGGCAATGGTGAAAATTTGATCGCCTTCATTTCCTTGCCGCATTAGATAGCGCAGCATCTTCACTCCGGTCAGGCGATGAACAATCGTGACCACCTGTGGCGCCACCTGAGACTTTCCGGCAATCACGGTGACTCTCGCGGGCGGAGTCGTTGCTCGTTTCGTCGGTCTGCGCGGCTGAGTTTTTTCCGGAGCTTGCGCGGCGGAGGTAGTCTGGGCCGCAGTCACTGCACTACTCTGCGCCAGCGAAGCACTCGACAGCGCGAGTAACGCCGGAACTATCAAAAATGCAAAATTCAATCGATAGAAAATCTTCTTCATGATCTTGTTAGTACTACCAGCTTCGACTGTTTGAAGTGCTTACCGGAACCCGGTTATCAACCAGTCGCTGAGCGCCGAAACTTACGGGCGGCAACAAAAACTTGCGCGTAGCTCCGCGATTGTCTTCCACCGAAACTACCAGAGGCTTATTAGGCGCGCTGAGGGAAATCTCTCCGGGAGACTCAGGGATTTGTTTGATTACTTCAGCGGGTTCGACGGCAAACTCGCGCGACGGAGTCCTTCCTTTTGCGACGAGAGGTGGATTCGGTTTGCGATTCAGATCGCGTGAACCATTCAGAGTTGCGGCTTGATCCCGCGGCTCCGTTGTCTTCGCAGAACTCGCCTCGCTCGCGGGATTTGGATTGGTTTCCTTGCTTGCGGTTGACGCCGAGTCGTTTCCTGGTCTCTCAAAGGCCGAACCGCTTTGAGCGACGGTCGGCGACTGCTTTCCATTTCGCTGGCTTAACCAAACGATCGATGCGGCAAGCATGACAATTACCGCCGCCGCGGCCATCGCCGGAGTGCTTACGAGGAAATGCGGAAACAGCGACGCGCGCACCGGACGCTGACGCTCCGCGGCGATGCGAGCGCGTAGACGCAAGTCAAAGTCGGCGGGCGCCGTCACCGGCTCGAGACTGCCGACCAATTGACGCAGGCGCGTGCGCTCATCGCGAAACGCGCGGCAAGAAGGGCACGAGGCCATATGAGCCTGTATTTGATCGCTAAGTCGCACGTTCAGTTCCGACTCGTCGATTTCTCGCCGCACCATGCGGCATGCTTTTGGATTTAGGTTTAGCGAATTCATGATCAGACCCCTTGGACATAACTGCGCATTTTGTCGCGCAGGAAATTTCGCGCTCGATTGATGCGCGACTTCACCGTGCCCTCGCTGGTGCTCAGGATCGTGGCAATCTCGTCATAACTCTTGCCTTCCACGTCGCGCAGCACCAGCGGTGCTCGATACTTTTCCGGCAGCGTGGCGATAGCGCGCTGCACGGTGGTGCGTCTTTCTAGTTCGACGAGACTGATATCTTGCAACGGACGATCGTCCGGAGGATTAAAATCCCTCGCTTCCTGCCCGTCGTCGGACGCCAACAAGCCGGTAAGCGAAACCAATCGCCGCCGCTTTCGTTTTCGCAGCTCGCTAATCGCCAGATTCGTCGCGATGCGGTAGATGTACGTCGAAAACGCATGCGTCGTCTGATACCGCGCGGCTGCTCGATACACTCGGATGAACGTCTCTTGGGCTAAGTCAACCGCGCCATCGTAATCGTTAGTTATGCGATAGATGTAACTCGTAATTTGGTTACGATAACGACCTACCAATTCCGCGAACGCGTCCTCGTCGCCGGCCAGCGTCCCTTCGAGCAATGCATGATCGGGTACGCGCTGAACCACAACCGGTGCGGCCATCGCTGGGGCAGCGAAATCCAACTCCTCAATCGAAGTTAGCGTTCTCATCGGGCAGGCAGGCTCTCGTCAATTTGCGCCCAGTCGGTAAATTGCGCTACGGCCATCGTGGACGAATTATACACGGAGCCCACGACCGCTCGGTAACAGACACGCGTGGTTGCTGGGTAAGTTCCGAAAAAATGTCCAGGATTTTGAAGGATGAAGGAAAGAAAAGGCCATTTTCCATTTGTCATTTGACATTTTTCATTTGCCATTAGCTCCGGTGATAACACGGTTCAGAGTTCAACCTTTAGGTTGCCGCTCACCGAGTAACGCAAGCTAAAGCTTGAACTCTGAACACTCGAAATCGACGGCAAATGGCAAATGAAAAATGCCAAATGACAGATGGGAAATGATCAGGGATTCCCCGAGGAGGCTGCTTCCGGATTTTGAAACAGCGAGTCTTCCATTTTCACACCGTAGGTTACTGTGGAAATGCGCGTTTCCATCGTTTGTTTTCCATCTTCCGATAAGACCGTGCGGTAGGGCACAAGCGTGCCTTGGGCCACCCGATAGTCATAGAAACGCTTAGAGTATTTCACTGGCGAACCAGTGCGCGGAGGAGTCTCTTCATATTCCAGCCACAGCACGCGAAAAGTCTTCGCGCTGACAAAATATCGCGTCTTCCGGTTAGTCTTGTCGGTGAGGTCGATCACATAAACGTCGATGCCTTGATGCTTGTCCTTGCCCGCCGAAGCCAACTTCGACTCGTTTTCTTTGTAACGCAGCAGCGCGTCAATGCTGTGCGCCTGTTGCGAAATAAAGTCCGCTGTCGCATCGGCGCGCGGTATGAATGGTGAGCCGTTGATGATCCCGAAGATTCGGCCTTCGCTGTTAATGAGAGAGTACTCAGCCTGGGGTGTTTTGTTATCTACGCGAACTTTGTCTTTCTCAGCCTTCTCACCACGCACAAAGCGCAGTTCATAGTGCGCTTCTTCAGTGTGTCCGTCTTGCGCGGTGCGCGTCTGTCGCCCGCGTTCAACCCCGTTGCGGCGAATCTGACTTAGCAACGGCCGCGAACCATTGGCGATAATCACCGTCTCAGCGATTTGCTCGGCCGTGAACTCTTTGAGTTGGCCAGCGCGCGCCGGTAGCACAACGACTGTCGCCCCAGCGACTAAAGACACGACTGCGATCAAAATGATAGGGGAACGAAACTTCATAGACTTCATAGATCCGAACATCAGGCTTTGCTTGAGATTAATCGTCTGGGTCAGTTCGGATTGTAGCACAGCCAGTTGTCAGAACCACCTGCGGTAGTGGGTGGTTGATCTGGCGAGCGGGAGCAAGCCGCGTCATTACAGCCAGGCACGCGCGCGTGCTCTTCGACAACGCGGGTGAAGTTGACAGAGGTCGGATGGCCTCATAGAGTACACATGCTCTAGTATTTGTAGTATCCACCGCCGGTTGGGTGCGGACCAGCCGAAAGCCCCCAAGACGTTTCTCTTGCCCGCTTATCGCTTCTCCCGAAAGACACCCGCGGAAAAATTTGGTTTTGAAACTCTTTCGGCGTTGAAGTGTCTTCGCCGTTTTCTGGTCGGTTTTTATGACGACTACCCACTTAATGAAAAGGAGAAATCATGAGTTCCAAGAAATTAGCAATTACTTTCTCGATTGTGGCCTTGGCTTTAGTC
>QHXG01000596.1 GCA_003222845.1 Acidobacteriota bacterium
CGTTTGAAGAACATCAAGGGACGGTTCACGCCCGGTCTCAAGGCGCTGCTGAAGTTGCAACCGATTCGCTTCCAATACAAACCGGACAATCCGCTAGGACTACCAGGCGGCGGCGAGGAGGTTGGTTTCAGCGCGCAGGCAGTCGAGAAGGTGCTGCCTGAAGCCGTGAGCCGGAGTCAACAAGGCTATCTGCAACTCCACAGCGACCCGATCCTTTGGACCATGCTCAATGCGATCAAGGAGCAGCAGGCGCAGGTTCAGAAGCAGCAAGAACTGATCGAAAGACAGCGAGCATTGGCTAACCGGCAGCAGCAACAACTCAATGCTTTGAAAAAGCTAGCCTGCCGATCACATCGCGAAGCGAGGGTATGCAAATGAAACGCAAGGTTCTTTGGTTTGCCTTGGTCTGCGGAAAAGGACTCGTGTCAGAACCGCGAGCGGTAGCGACCGGATCAAACACTGGCGCCCACGGTTGAGAGTTCAACCTTTAGGTTGTTGCTTGCGAAGGGACGCAAGCTAAAGCTTGAACTCTAAACGCTGGCAATCACGGTTCAGAGTTCAACCTTCAGGTTGTTGCTTGCGGATTGGATAATGAAATGAAAATATTCCGGCAGCAAAGATCACTTGTCCTGATTGTGAGTTGCGCGTGTCTCTTTGCCGCAACTCTGGCGGCATCGCGGCGGCTAACTGATCGGAAAGCCCTCGTCAGCACTCGTCATGAAGACACCAGTCGGCGAGAGAACGAGGGCCCGCGCAGTCAACCTCAAGAGCCCTCCCCAAAAGTAATCAGCCCGGAGGCTGTTGGCCCAATCGATCGCCGCGTGATCGCGGGTGGTGGCGGGACGAGCGGCGGTGGCAGCATCAGAGTTGAAGGCACCGCCGGAGAGACCAGCGCGTCGAGGACGATGAGCGGAGGCTCGTTGACCTTGAACGGCGGATTCTGGAATACGCTTGCTGCGGCAGCGACCCCAACACCGACCTCAACGCCGACGCCGACAGCAACTCCGACGCCAACCCCTACTCCAACAACTACGCCAACGCCTACTCCGACCCCAACACCGACGCCGAACGTCGTGCAATTCAGCTCCTCGAATTATGGTGTCGTTGAAGCCTGCACCACGGTCACGATTACCGTTAATCGCATCGGTAATACTTCCGGCGCGGCGAGCGTCGATTATTTCACTTCAGACGTCACCGCCAGCGAGCGGCGCGATTACATCACCGCCATCGGGACGCTGCGTTTTGCGGCCGGCGAGACTTCGAAGAGCTTTGTCGTGCTCATCAACGACGATTCGTACGTCGAGGGAAATGAAACTTTTAATGTCAACTTGCGCAATCCTTCGGGCGCTACTCTTGGCGCTCCGGCAATCGCCACGGTAACGATCATCGACAATGCAAGCGAGCCGACCGCGAACGTCATCGATGATCCATCGGACTTTGTCTGCCAGCACTATCACGACTTCCTGAATAGAACGCCCGATGCAGATGGCTTGGCGTTTTGGATCAATCAAATCACTTCCTGCGGCGCCGATCAGACCTGCGTGCAACTGAAACGGATCAACGTCTCGGCAGCTTATTTCTTATCGATTGAATTTCAGCAGACTGGTTATCTAGTCGAGCGCATATACAAGGTGGCCTATGGCGATGCGAGCGGAACATCCACCTTTGGCAGCGCGCATCAGTTGGCGGTGCCCGTCGTGCGCTTCAACGAGTTTCTGCCCGACACGCAGGAGATTGGGCAGGGAGTAGTGGTGAACGTCGGGAACTGGCAACAGCAATTGGAGAACAACAAGCAGGCCTTCGCTTTGGAGTTCGTGCAGCGCTCACGCTTCACCTCGGCCTTCGCCACGACTCTGACGCCGGCGCTATTTGTCGATGCACTGTTCACTAACGCCGGTGTCACACCTTCAGCCGGCGATCGGCAGGCAGCCATCAATGAATTCGGTTCCGCGACCAACACGAGCGATGTGGCCGCGCGAGGCCGTGCGTTGCGTGACGTGGCTGAGAACGCGAGTTTGGTTAGTCAGGAATTCAATCGCGCGTTCGTGCTAATGCAATTCTTTGGTTACCTGCGCCGCAATCCCAACGATCCGCAGGACACAGACTACACGGGCTACGAATTCTGGCTAAACAAGCTGAACCAATTCAACAGTAACTTTGTCAATGCTGAAATGGTGAAGGCGTTCATCTCTTCAACGGAGTACCGGCAACGCTTCGGACCGTGATTAGAGTATCTAAGAACTCTCTCTAGCGAGCAGAGCAACCTGAAGGTTGAACTCTATACGCCCGGTAGCAGGCGTTCAGAGTTCGACCTTTAGGTTGTCCTTTGCTCAGCGTGGCAAGCTAAAGCTTGAACTCTCAACGCCTGTTAACCCGATAGAGCTTTCTTTGCCACGACGACTTCGGGAACGTCAGCATCAGCATCTTTCCAGACTTGCAGGAAACGTTGGTACACCACGCGCGCTTGATCTTGCTGGCCTTTTCGCTCGTAAGCCAGGCCGAGGTGATAATGCACAAGCGGATAATTAGGGTTGAGTTTCAAGATGCGTTCGTATTCGGCGATGGCTTCATCCAGACGACCCAATTCCAAATAGGCGTTGGCCAGACAATCTTCATACGCATCGAGGTTCCAAGTCTGAGGGGCGTGTTTCAATGCTGCTTTGAAATTCTCAATTGCCTCTGCCGAGCGCCCGCTCTTTAGATCGAAGGATCCACGGAAGTACAGGAATGGTCGCTGGGAGCTTCGCGATCCTCGCACGCTGTACTGGATTGATTCGTTTATTCCCTTTAACTTTTCTGCCGTTGCCAGATCACCTTTCTCCAGAGCTATCATGAATAGCTCGAAGACATTCGCTTTGCCATCATCGCTTGCCTGCTTTGCGGTTCGCTCCGCTTCAACTAACTTTCCCATTCTTTGCTGGACCTCAGCAATGCAGGAGAGACCGCGGGTGCGCTCGCCATTAGATGGCGCAGCCTTGATGTAGTGCCGGTATTGTTCGATTGCCTCTCGGTAACGCCCCTGCTGGAAATACGTATTGCCAAGATGCACAATCGCAATTTCGAAATCCGGTTTGAGCGCGAGCGCCCGGTTGTATTCCTG
>QHXG01000583.1 GCA_003222845.1 Acidobacteriota bacterium
GAGTTTCTCCATGCCCGTGTGGAGATAGCCAATGTCGGGCGTGCACTTCACCACCATCTCGCCGTCGAGCACGAGTTCCAGACGCAACACGCCATGGGTCGAAGGATGCTGCGGCCCCATCGAGATCGTCATCTGCGTGTCGAGCGGGCGATCGACGACCTCGAATTGTTGCGGAATGGCGCCGATTTCGGATTTCGGATTTCGGATTTCGGATTCCAAAAAATTAATTCCCTTCGATTGACAGCTCGGATTGCGATTGCGCCATCAATCCGCAATTCGCAATCCGAAATCCGCAATCACTCCAGGCTATACGGCTCGTACCCTCGCAACGGAAAATCTTTTCGCAAAGCGTGACCCTGCCAGTCATCCGGCAAAAGGAGGCGGCGCAAATCCGGATGAGCGTCGAAGATTACCCCAAAAAGATCGTACGTCTCGCGCTCGTGCCAGTTCGCGGTGCGCCAAACTCCGGTGACGGTCGGCACGTGTACGTCGTCTTCGTTGAGCAAGACCTTGAGCCGGAGCCGTTGATAACTCTTCGTCGAAAAGAGGTGATAGTTGACTTCAAAACGTGGGTCTTCTTCAGGCCCACGATCGAATCCGCACAGGTCGGCGAGGAAATCAAACTCGAAGCCCGGAGTCACTTTCATGAACCCGCACGCGGACACTATCTGCTCGCGTGGGACGGTAATCGTCGTCTCGCCCAGCGCTTCGACAATTTCGGTGGTCCAATCCGGGTGTTCACGCTGAAACGCCGCCGCAATCAGCGACGGCGTGCCTATCTTCTCGGCGTTACTGGATTGATTGTTCTCGACTGCCTCTTGTCGGTTCTCTTCGTCCATTTAACCCTTCGGTTTTCGGGGAACGCTCAGAACGATCGGCGCTTTTCATGCCGTGAAGCGATCGTATAAGCCTTGGTTTTCAGCGCTTCCGGTTCGCGCAAAGTAGATCCGTCTGTGACCGGCAGGGTGCCCGGTGTCACAGCTTCGCGCGCTTCAGCTTCGACAACATCCCGCCGATCGCGCACGGATTCCTTCATTATCTTCTCCTGCAACATTATCACCGCATGAATCAACATCTCTGGCCGCGGCGGACAGCCGGGAATATAAACATCGACTGGCACGATCTTATCGACACCCTGGACAATTGCGTAATTATCAAACACGCCGCCGGAAGTAGCGCAGGCGCCCATTGAGATCACCCATTTCGGTTCCGGCATCTGATCGTAGATGCGTCGCAGCACGGGCGCCATCTTTCTCGCGACGCGTCCGGAGACAATCATCACATCCGCCTGTCGCGGCGAGGCGCGGAAGACTTCGGAGCCGAATCGCGCCAAATCGTTGCGCCCGCTGGTTACGTTCATCATCTCGATGGCGCAACACGCTAGACCAAAGGTCGCGGGCCACAACGAAGACTTTCGCGCCCAATTGATCAGCGAATCCAAGCGGGTCGTCAGGATCTCCGGTAAGGCTTCGCCGATTACGTTTTCGAGTCCCATATAAATTCAACGCAAGCTAAAGCTTGAACTCTAAACCTTGGCGATCACGGTTAAGAGTTCAACCTTTAGGTTGGTGGTTCGGTTAATCATCAACAACTTTAAGCTGCCTGTTTCTTCACGCGACGCGCTTCCAATTCTTCCAGCAAGCGCGCTTCCGCTTGCGCCTCGCGGCGGGCACTCATGCTCCAATCGAACGCGCCCTTTTTGATTACGTAGATCAAACCCGCAGCCAGCAGCGCGATGAACAGCAGCATCTCGAAAAAGATTAAATTTCGCATGCCATATTGCGGCAACGAGAGCGTTCTGAATACCACCGCCCAGGGCACCAAGAAGATGACTTCAATGTCGAACAGGATGAAGATCATCGCGATCAGGTAAAACTTTACCGAGAAACGTTCGCGTGCTGACCCGACCGGATCCTTGCCGCACTCGTAAGGCATCAATTTCGTGCGGGTCCGTTTGCGCTGCCCCACAAGCTGAGACAGAACGATGAAGGTGATCGCGAAACCAGCCGCGACTACAAACATCAAAAGGATCGGCAGGTAGTCGATAAGTCTGAAATTCATCATCATCCGAAGTGGCAACGTCCAAAGTTCAGGCTACGCTTCGCCCTTAGCTCTTCGCCCTTTGCCCACTTGCTTGAGAATCATTGTACAAGCAGGATCGTATGGTAAGGATCTTAGAGTGTCAAGCGGCTCATTCGTTGATTCGCATCGGCAAAAAATTGATCTGGATTGACCGTTGAAAAATCGTTATGCTACTTTCGACTTGCCTCTCTCAACGACTCCGTGAACGGCTTACGACTTGACGACAGTGATTACCGGCTACAACACAGACGTGGAATACGACGGCGTGGTTTACCATGTCCAGACTGAAGACAAGGGGATCAATACGCCGCTCATGCTTTCATTGGTTTATCTCGATGGCGCCATTCTGGCGAGCAAACGCACGCCCTATGACGATCTGGTCGCATCCGGTTTCGATCAGGCGATTCTGGCCAAGCGTCTTCAGCGACAACACAAGCTGATTTGCGCCGCCATTCGCGCCGGACGGATTGAAGAGCTAAAGCGCTTCAGTGAACGCGGCGCTGATCGCAAAGCTGCGGAGCCAGGTAGGCGAGCCAAGGAAGAACATCGCGAGCTAGAACAAACTGACATTCGGGAACCAGAGTCACCCAGCCAAGAGAACGCTCAGAAGACGACCAGCGTCGCGAAGGATCGCTTTTCGATTTCGGAGACGATCGAAGAAGAAGAAGGATTTAAAGTCTGGCTGCTCGAGGAACCAGTATTGCGCGCGGGCGATTCGGTCACGCTCCGAGTACTGGTGACTCGTTGCGTCGGTGATGATCGATATTCAGTCGCGAAAGCCCGAGTAACTCTGAAAATCCTCGGAAGCAGCTTTCGGCCGGAATCGACGATGGTAACTTCCGACAAGGATGGCGTGGCGTTGATTTTTGCGCAGTTGCCAACATTTATTACCGGTCGCGCCGCAATCCTGGTATGCGCTGAAGCCGATGGTGAGACGGCCGAATTGAGACGAATCATCTTGCCTGCATGAATCCCCGTGAACGACGATGCAAATCCACGTCAATGGAGAACGACGCGAGTTAAAGGACGAGTCGCAGCTGAGCGATCTGTTGCAGGAACTCTCGCTCGCACCTGAGCGGGTCGCCGTGGAACTCAATCATGAAGTCGTGCGCCGAAATGATTGGCCGAATACCATTCTGAAAGAAGGCGATCGCGTTGAGATCGTTCATTTCGTAGGTGGGGGAGAACAGGAGGCAGAAAGCAGAAGGCAGGAAGCAGAAGGCAGTAATTGGGTGGTCATTTCTATTTCTTCTGGCCTCCGTGTAAACTTTCCTAAAGAAGACTCCTAACCGCAACGCGGTTGCGCCCTTCAGCCCAGGGTTGCCGCTTCGCTACCCTGGGATCACGGATGAAAAAGTAATCAACCGCAAAGCGGTTGCGCCATTTCCTCAGCGAATCAAAAACGGCGCAACCGGATCCATGAAACTCTTTACCTAGGGTAGCCGAAGCGGCAACCCTAGGCTGCAGGGCGCAACCGCGTTGCGGTTCTGTAATGAGCACATCAAAGAGTGTATACCGCAACGACGTCAACGGACGAAACTTCTATTTCTCCGGGCCTCCGTGTAAAGTCTTAGCAGATTGAAAAAGGAAATTAGTCTTTATGTCTACTGCCGCAGCCGCTCTTACCGATCGTTTTGAAGTTGCCGGTCGCGTATTTCATTCGCGCCTAATCATCGGCACCGGGAAGTATCGCACTTATGAAGAAATGGAAGCCGCGCACCGAGCGTCGGGCGCGGAGATGGTTACCGTGGCTGTGCGGCGCGTGCCGCTGGATCGCAGCAGCGAATCTTTCCTGGATCATCTCGATCCATCTTTGCGGATTCTGCCGAACACCGCAGGCTGCTACACCGCGGAAGAAGCGATTCGCACGGCGCGTCTCGCGCGTGAAGCCCTGAATACCGAATGGATTAAGCTGGAAGTAATCGGCGATCAAACAACGCTCTTTCCCGATAACGAACAGACTCTGGAAGCCGCGCGCACGCTGGTGAAGGAGGGTTTTGTCGTTCTCCCCTACTTCACCGATGATTTAATTGTCGCGAAGAAACTTCTCGATGCCGGTTGTCCCGCAGTCATGCCTCTGGCCGCGCCCATAGGTTCAGGACTGGGCATCCAGAATCCCACGAACCTGCGCATCATGCGCGAACAACTACCTAACGCCACGATCATTGTCGACGCCGGAGTAGGAACCGCCAGCGATGCCACCATCGCCATGGAACTCGGCGCTGACGCAATATTGATGAATACCGCAATCGCCGAAGCGCAAGATCCGGCGAAGATGGCAACGGCGATGAAATTGGCGATCGAAGCGGGACGATTAGCTTACGTTTCCGGTCGTATGCCGAAGCGTCTCTATGCCAGCGCTTCGAGCCCATTGAGCGGTGTAGTGCGATAGTACGGATCTATGGTCCAAACCTTTGCCTATACTCTGTTGAGACAATGAACGCCTTCAC
>QHXG01000584.1 GCA_003222845.1 Acidobacteriota bacterium
ATGTCGGATCTGGTGAGCGAGGGAAAGGTCCGATTCCTCGGCCTCTCTGAAGCGGGCGAGCAGACGATCCGTCGCGCACATGCCGTCCACCCGATCACGGCGCTCCAGAGCGAGTACTCGTTGTGGGAGCGCAACCTCGAGCCGCGGATCATCCCGCTGCTGCGCGAGTTGGGGATCGGGCTCGTTCCGTTCGCGCCGCTCGGCCGCGGTTTTCTCACGGGATCAGTGAAGCCCGCTGAGGAGTATCCGGAGAGCGACTACCGCCACAACGACCCGCGCTACAAGGGCGAGAATTTCGACGCCAACATGCGCGCGGCATCGGCCGTGCGCGAGTTGGCCGGGCAGAAGGGGGCGACCCCGGGACAGATCGCGCTGGCCTGGCTGCTGCACAAGGGTCCGGACATCGTGCCGATCCCAGGAACCAATAAACGAACACACCTCGAGGACAATGTCGGCGCAGTGGCCGTCTCGCTCAGCGACGAGGAGATGTCCGGACTCGACGCAGCGCTCTCGCCGGAAAATGTGGCTGGGCCGCGTTACACCGAGAAGCAGATGGCGCAGGTTGACCGCTAGGGAGTGTCCCGTCCACAAGTCGTGAGCTGGAAGTTCGATCTGGATGGATTTACTCTGCGGATTCAATACGCACCTGGATAAAGGAGCACTATGCGAGTAGGCATTTTGGGTTCAGGGTTGATGGGCGGCAAGCTCGGAACGATCTTCGCACGGGCCGGACATGAAGTGGTATTCAGCTATGCCCGCAGCATGGAGAAACTCAAGAAGCTCGCGCGGAGCGTTCATGGGAAGGGGCATGGGAGCGCGCGGGCGGGCACACCGCGTGAGGCTGCGAAGGAAGCGGATGCGCTATTGCTGGCGGTGCACTGGTCGCGAATAGAGGAGGTGCTGAGTCAGACAGGCGATTTGTCGGGCAAGGTGGTCGTCACCTGCTCCCTTCCGATGAATGATGACGACACCGAACTCGTGGTGGCGCACACTTCGTCGGGCGCGGAGGAACTTGCGAGGATGATTCCGTTTGCTCGGGTTGTCTCCGCATTCAACACAGTGCCAAGCGAAGTGCTTTTCGGCGTCTACGAAGCCAAGCGCAAGGCAACGCGACCGAGTCTGGTGTACTGCGGCGACGACGAGAGTGGCAAAGCTGTCGCCGCTGAGCTGATCCGCGATGTGGGTTTCGATCCGTTGGACGCTGGCCCTCTACGGATCGCGCGATATACCGAGCCGTTGGCGCTGCTCGTCGCCGAACTCGCGTACGAAGGAGAAGGCGGCCCGGAATTGGCTTATAGGTTCGAGTGGTTTAGAAAATAGGACGACCAAAGTAAGAAGACAATCAAGTGGAGGAATTCAGAAATGGAACTCAAAAGAAGTGGCTCACAGCCCTCCGGCAAAGGACCGGACGAGTATTTTACCGGCACGGTACGCATTGACCCACTGTTCCAGGCACCCGATCCAGCGCGCGTGCTCGGCGTCAGTGTCACGTTCGAGCCCGGCGCGCGGACAGCATGGCACACGCATCCGCTCGGGCAGACCCTGATCGTCACTTCCGGACTTGGGTGGGTGCAAAGCGAAAGTGGCCCGAAAGAAGAAATTCGGCCGGGCGATGTGGTCTGGTGCCCGCCGGGTGAGAAGCATTGGCACGGCGCCACTCCAACCACGGCCATGACGCACATCGCCATCCTGGAACACCTTAACGGCAAGACCGTCGAATGGATGGAAAAGGTCAGCGACGAAGAATATCAGGCCTGATTAAATGTTGAATAGAAAGACAAATCAAGATATGGCTTCTCTAAAATCTGAGTAAACAAAGGAGAAACAATGCAGAAGCGTAAACTTGGAAATAGCAACTTGGAAGTGTCGGCTCTCGGGCTGGGCTGTATGGGAATGAGCTATGGCTACGGTCCGGCCGCAGACAAGCAGGAGATGATCTCACTGATTCGAACTGCCGTCGAACGCGGTATCACATTCTTCGATACCGCCGAAGCCTATGGCCCGTTCAAAAACGAAGAACTGGTGGGCGAAGCGCTCGCTCCCTTTCGCGCTCAGGTGGTGATAGCCACGAAATTCGGTTTCAAATTTGGTCCTAAGGGAGAGCAGTCGGGAACGGATAGCCGGTCTGAGCACATCAAGGAGGTCGCCGAAGCCTCGCTCAAGCGGCTGAAGACCGATCGCATCGATCTCTTCTATCAACACCGCGTCGATCCGGACGTGCCAATCGAAGACGTGGCGGGAGCAGTGAAAGACCTGATTCAGGAAGGTAAGGTCAGGCACTTCGGGCTTTCCGAAGCAGGGGTGCAAACGATCCGTCGCGCACACGCCGTCCATCCGGTCACGGCACTCCAGAGCGAATACTCGCTGTGGTGGAGAAAGCCAGAGGAGGAAGTGTTACCGACCCTCGAGGAACTCGGCATCGGCTTCGTTCCATTTAGTCCTCTGGGCAAAGGCTTCCTCACGGGAAAGATCGATGAGAATACGACCTTCGACAAGTCCGATTTCCGCAACATCGTTCCTCGCTTTACGCCCGAGGCTCGCAAGGCTAACCAGGCCCTGGTTGATTTGCTTCGCCAAATCGCAGATCGCAAGAACGCGACACCTGCTCAAATTGCGCTTGCATGGCTGCTAGCGCAGAAGTCGTGGATTGTTCCGATCCCGGGCACGACGAAACGAAATCGCCTGGAAGAGAACATTGGAGCAGTTTCAGTCGAACTTTCCTCCGACGATCTCCGTGAGATTGATAGCGCCGCTGCAAGGATCGAGGTGCAAGGCGCCAGGTACCCCGAAGAACTGGAGCGAAGGACCGGTCTGTGAGACTTACGAGGAAATGGCTCCCCACAGTGGACACCCTTCGCAACTGTTCTACGCGCCTACGGTGGAGATGAAAATAACGTTTGAACTTATGAGGCTAGGTGGATATGCGCTCTAATGCCGAGACGTTTCAGAACGGTGACGGAATTCCAAGA
>QHXG01000119.1 GCA_003222845.1 Acidobacteriota bacterium
GATCGATTTCATGCGGTTTCATCTGTAGTTTCTTGCGCGGCCGGTCATCGAGTTCATCGGTGAAGAAACAGTGTGTACAACGCATGTCGCAGACGGATGTGACCAGGATATTCAGCAAAACCGGCGCGAATGGCTGGCCCGTCGCCATTCTCGCGTAACGTTTTAATAATTCTCGCGTGGTGTAATCCATAAAGCCTCTTACTAAATATTTCCGTGCCTATTCGATAAAAAGATCGTCTACTGGCATCGACCATCCAGACACCGCGGGTTCAGCATTGGCCAATTCGCCGCGGCGGAAGATGATCGCGGTCGCCGGGTCGCTTGATGAATAGGACTTGATCACTTCATCATCTAGCAAGTCCACATCCCAAACTACCAAGGTCCCCGCTGCGAAATAATCGGCGCGTTTCTCGGCGATAGCTCTTTCCGCCGCTGGTCCGTAATCGCCTTCGCTTCGCACTTCCACGGCAAACAATGGGGCACCCTCGAAGAATTTCATTCCCGTCCATTTACCAGTATAGAAAGCTGCATCAGGACTGAACGATTTGCGATTTGGCAGATCGACTCCAAACGCCGCGTTGTCTGTAACCGCGATGCCTTTCTTTGTGCGACGCGAATACTCCCTTAAACTAGCGAAGATTTCGCTTGCAGCGTAGCTGGGCGCGGCTCCGGTGGGGGACATGGTTACGATTTCTCCGTTAACGATCTCCGCTTTGCGATTGCCCGGTACGGCGTACAGATCTTCGATTGTTGCTTCTAGGTTCGCTACCATCGGTTGAAAATTGTAGCACAGGCTGAATCAGGAAATTAGCCGGATCTCTACGTGATAATGAAACTTCGATTACGAGGCGACGCTCCGCTCACCTTTCGAGCCGATGCCCAGCGCCCGCATCCGCCGATACAGATGGCTGCGGTCGATGCCCATCAACTCCGCCGCGCGCGAGACGTTGCCGCCGGCTTCCTCGATTTTGCGCTGGATGAACTCGCGATGATAGGCGTCGCTGGCTTCCTTGAATGACGGAAAACGATATGAAGAGGCGGGCGGCTCTGCGTCGCCAAACGCCGGCAGATCTTTCACACCGACTCGATGGTTCTGGTGCATGATTACCACGCGCTCCACGGTATTTCTTAATTCGCGTACATTGCCCGGCCATGAATGTCTTTGCATCGCCTCGACGGCTTTTTCGTCAAACCGCTTCGCCTTCTTCCCATAAGCCTTGGCAAAACGCTGGTTGAAATGTTCGATTAGCAGAGGCACATCTTCCAAACGCTCGCGCAGCGGTGGGACTTCAAAGGGGATCACGTTCAAACGAAAGAATAGATCGCTGCGGAAAGCTCCCTTCTCGATCTCTTCATCCAAGAGCTTGTTCGTCGCCGCAATTACTCGCACGTCGACGCTAACGGGCGTGTTGCTGCCGACAGGCTCGAACCGTTGTTCTTCCAGAACCCGGAGGACCTTCGCCTGCACGTTGGCGCTCATATCCGACACTTCGTCCAGGAACAGCGTCGCGCCATCGGCCAATTCAAACTTGCCTTTCTTCGCGGCGGTTGCGCCCGTAAACGCTCCCTTCACGTGTCCGAACAGTTCCGATTCGATCAGTTCTTCGGGAATCGCCGCCGAGTTGACTTCGATGAAGGGAGCGGCAGCGCGGCGCGATTGCGCGTGAATGGCGCGCGCGACCAGTTCTTTGCCCGCGCCTGATTCTCCTGAGATCAAAACGCGCCCATCCGTGGGCGCCACCACCGCGATCTGCTTGCGCAGTGCGCGCATAGCCACCGATTCGCCGACCATCGCATATTCTTCTTGCAGCTCGGCGGCCAACTCTTCATTCACGAATTCGAGCTGGCGCTGACGCAGAGCATTGCGCACGGTCAGCACTGTCTTCTCGATCGATAAAGGCTTTTCGATAAAATCGAAGGCCCCAAGCTTCGTCGCCCGCACCGCAGTTTCGATATTGCCGTGACCGGAGATAATCACTACCGCCGCATCGCAATTTGAATTGCGTATCTGGCTCAAAGTTTCCAGCCCATTGATTCCCGGCAACCACACGTCGAGCAGGACGCAGCCGTACGCTCGCTGCTCGATTGCTTTCAAACACTCCTCTCCCGAGGCGACAGCATCAGCGCTAAAGCCTTCGTCGCGCAGCACGGCGCTCAACGTCTCGCGAATCCCGCGTTCGTCATCGACGATTAGGATTGATTCGGACATAGCAGGAAAGGTCTTTGATCTTTCGTCTTGGGTCTTTGGCCTTTGGTCTTGGGTCTTTGGTCTTGGGTCTTTGGCCTTTGGCCTTTGGGCTTTTGTTTTTGACAAAGACCGAAGACCAAAGATCAAAGACCACTTATCGGCAACTCAATCACAAACCTGGCTCCGCGCGAAGTGTTCGCCTCGGCATAGACGCGGCCCCCATGCTCGTTAATGATCCGGGACAAGATTGCCAGGCCCAACCCGGTGCCTCTCCCTCGCGTTGAAAAATAAGGCTGAAATAAGCGCTTCAGATCGCCGGCCGGAATTCCCTCTCCGGTGTCTTCAACCGAAGCAATCAAGAGGTCGCGGGTCGCGTCGTGCTTCGTCCTGATCGTCAGGCAACGTTCATCCGAGATCGAGGCCAGGGCTTCGAGCGCATTGTCTGTCAAATTCACGAAGACTCTCTTGAGTTGATCGATATCGATCATCGCCTGAGGCGCGCTGTCATCGAGGAGCAAGCAAAGCTCAACGCCATCGAGGCGCTCGCTGTATAGCTGCACGGTCTGCCGCACAACTTCGTTTAGATCGGCAGGCTCCAGGCGCGGCGGCGGCATCCGCGCAAAGCGAGAAAACTCGTCAACTAACGCTTTCAAGCCGGCGACCTCGCGGGTGATCGAGGCAGTGCATTCCTCGACCACACGCGTCAGCTCTTCCTGATTGTCCGGGCGTATGAGCGAGCCGTTCGCGCCATTCCCATTTCCTGGAGCGTCGGCCTCCGATGATTCCCACGTCGCGTGCTGTGGAACACTGGCCCCCTCGCTACCGCTCGGGGTTCTGACACGAAAGTTGCGCGCAATTCTTTCCGCGGAGAGTTGAATGGGCGTCAGCGGATTCTTAATCTCGTGCGCGATGCGGCGGGCGACTTCACTCCACGCCGCCGCGCGTTGCGCCGCCAACAATTCGGAAAGGTCTTCAATTACTAATACAACGCCCCGGCTATCGTTGTCCGTTCCTCTCAACGCCGTCGCGGTCAGGGCTACGGGTATCGCGCCGCCGGGACCTCTCCTCAATTGACTTTGTTCTGCGGCCCGTCCGGCGCGGCGCGCGCGTCGCAACAGGCGCTCAAGCACTGTGGCGTCATCGCTATTCAAGACGTTAGTCAGTTTCGCGGTCGCCGAGGGCCTCTCATTTAGTTTTAATATCGAGATGGCAGCGGTATTTATGGTGGTGACGCAATCGGCCCGGTCGAGTGACACGACTCCGGTCGAAAGAGATTCCAGCACGGTCTCGATGTAATTGCGCCGCTCTTCGAGCGCCAGGTTTTTGTCTCGAAGCGCGCTGGCGCCTGTTTCCAGATCGCGGCGATTGGCTTCGAGTTCGGCCGTCATCTGATTAAACGAATCTGCCAGCAAAGCCAGTTCATCATCGGCAATCCGATCTATCCTATAAGAGAGGTTGCCGCGCGCGACTTCCTTAGAAGCTTCTGCCAGCGATCTAATGGGGGCGGCAAATCCACGCGAAAGATGTATCGCCACCCAGGTCGAAGCGAAAAGCAGCAGTAAGGTCATGAGGCCCAGCGTTGACACTCCCAACAGACGAACCTTGCGTTGCCTCTGCAGCAGATGCTGATATTCGCGCTGCGAGCCGGCGATCGTATCGTTAACGTCCGTATCGCTGCGGCGATGCGGCACCAGGATCAGACGCCAGGGACCCGTCAACGGGACGCCCATCAAATCGAACCCCTTGCCATTCGCAAATGCGTCATCCGACTGCGCGATTGGCCCGCGCGCGCTCTGCAGTAGCGAAGTCAATTCCGCGCGCTGCGAATCGGGAACCGTAGTTTCACTATGCGCCGCCACCACGCCATCACCGGACACAATCTCAACCGCAGTAATTTCACCGGTCACTATCAATCGATCCAGAGTGGCTTGCCACTCCGACTGCGGCTTCTCTTTTATCATCGCGGCCAGCAGCGTGGTCGTCTCGTGCAAGTCGCGATTCTGCACCGCCAGGTGTTCCCGCTGTTGCTCGCGCACGCGCTCGACGACGTTCTCAGGCAGACGACCCATCCACTTTTCGACCGAACGGTTTAGAAACAAATACGAGAACGTCGCCATCGCCGCGATCGGCAGCAGGCTTAACCCGATAAAGTACGCGAGGAGGCGTGTCTGAATCTTGGCGCCTGGTTGGCGATCATGTCGCTCGCGCCGCAACCTCAACAAATTGCGCAGGAGAATAAAACTGAAAACCACGAAAGCCGCGAAGTTCAGAGATGAAAGAGCATATAGCAGCAGCGTATCTGAGCCGGTTTCCGGCGGGAGAACTGCGCCCAGATTGAAGAGTTGCTGGGCCGCGATGACGGCTAGCAGAAAAGCGACGACGCCAACCAGGACCCATCGCGCCGCACGGCCGCGCGATTGCTTTTGGATTGGCCCAAGGGTCTGATTAGCGGTGTTGCTCACGGAAAGCGATCTGTTCGGTAAAAGGAACCAGGCGAGGCAAAAGTTTAGCACATCACCTCCTGCTCCCTCTCCCTGTGAGAGAGGGTTGGGTGAGGGCATCCTCACAGGTCAGGAAGGGTGGCTTGCCCCCGCTACCCCCAGGCAACTGAGCACTCTAGCTTGAACCTTCATCACGTCAGCATCCTCACAGGTAGAGACGGGGACTCATGAGTTTCAGCACTCGCAGAGCCAAAGAGCGGGGGCAAGCCACCCTTCCTGACCTGTGAGATGGCTTAAGTTATGAGCTGGAGGCAACAGGAAGAGTTACCATATCGATGCTAGAATGCTGCGACTTCAAATGGAGGCTCATAACTTTTTCATTGACCGCGAAGGTCATCTGCGCAGCGGGTGGCGTCTGGCTATCTTCATTGTCGCGTTTTGGATTTGCGTCGACGTGAGCCAGGCTTTGTCGTTTGCGGGTCTCAGGCGCGTGCTTCACCTCTCGAGTTCGCAAATGCTCAGAAGCAATTGGTGGTTCGTCACCAGTTCCGGATCGCTCTTATTTTCTGCGACGCTGGCTGGTTGGGCCTGTGGAGCACTGATCGAAGGATTGCCGTTTCGGGCGCTCGGGTCTATGCCACATCGCGGCTGGGTCAGGAATCTCGGAATCGGATGGATACTCGGCGCGGCATCGCTGTTTCTCGCGGCCCTTCTGGCCATGGCAACCAGAGGTATCAAGTTCCAGCTCGATCCTGCCGGCGGGCGCTCAATCGGCGAGACGCTCGGGGTCTCACTTCTTATTTTTCTGCTGGCTGCGGCCGCCGAAGAAATGCTATTTCGCGGCTATCCCTTACAGACATTTACGCGCGCCAAACTCGCGTGGCTGGGGGTGGTGCTGACTTCAGTATATTTTTCCTTAGCGCATCTTAGCAATCCGCACATTGTTCCCGCGTTTACTTTTGTCAACACCACGCTGGCTGGCGTATGGCTGGCGATTGCATACCTGCGTACGCGAAGTCTTTGGTTGCCGTTCGGTTTGCATTGGTCGTGGAACTGGGCGCAAGCAGCTCTGCTCGGCTTGCCGGTCAGCGGCATCGACCGACTCGCGCCGGCGCCTCTGCTGCATGCGATGAACACCGGACCGGATTGGCTGACTGGCGGCACCTACGGAATTGAAGGCGGCGCGGCCTGCACAGTCGCATTGATTATTTCGACCTTAGTTGTTTGGCGCACGAAACTAATCGTTCGCGCTGACGTTACAGAACCGCGAGCGGACCGGGGTCCCTACGCGGGCAGCCCGCGTGGGGTGGTGGATGCGACCGGCCTTTGATTCGTTTGGAGATTGTCATCGAAGAGGCCGGTCGCTACCGCTTGCGGTTCTGTAACAACGTTGTTAACACTCTCTCCAAGATTCCCGTCTTAGCGATGTCAGACAAACCCGGGTATGCACGCTGCCAGCGTGCAGCTTGCAAGTTGACAAGTTTCAGAGGATTGAAAGAAGCACGCTGGAAGCGTGCGTACCCACAGAGGCGCAGGGATGTTAGAAGCTGAAGCAACCGCGAATATGCTGCTGATGACTCAACCGTTCAGTGCGCCAAAGATTGAAGAGCAACCAGTTGAGGTAATGCTGGTAAAGGCTGTGCTCGATGGCGAGCGTGATCGGTTCGCACGTTTGTATGAGATGTACGCGCCGCTGGTGCATGGAATTCTGCTGGCGCGAGTGCCCCGCGATGAGGTTGACGATCTAGTGCAGGACATCTTCCTGCATGCGCTCAAAAAGCTGCACACCTTGCGCGATCCGAGAGCCTTTGCTCCGTGGATCGCCATGATCGCGCGCAACCGAGCGATGGATTTCTACCGCAGCTCACGCGAAACCGTTGAAGTAACCGAGCAGATGGCAATCGCCCGATCACCAAACAGGACCGCCAAAGAGATTTTGGATTTGATTCGTCAACTGCCGGACGCGTATCGCGAGACGTTGGTGTTGAGATTCGTCGAAGGAATGACCGGGCCCGAGATCGCGGCGCGAACCGGACTGACGCCCGCATCGGTTCGAGTCAATCTGCATCGTGGAATGAAACTCTTGCGAGAAAGAATGGGCATCGTGTCAGAACCGCCTGCGGTAGCAGGCGGTTGAGCCAAACAGAAAAGAGACGCTATGAACGACAATTATCTATGGGATCGTTCCGGTGAACCGGATCTTGATGTTCAAAAGCTCGAAGAGATTCTCGGCACGCTGCGATATCAACCGCGGCCGCTAGAGATTCCCAATGACGTAAGACTAAGAGCTGGTCGGCCCTTCTTTACCAAGCTCGCGATTGCGGCAGCCATAGGGCTGGTCGCAATCGCTTCGGGTCTTTGGGTCAATTTCAATCGACACCGTACCGTCCCGGCAGTCGCAACAACGCGTGATTCGCAGATTGATCAAAAGAGGAATGCGCCTGCGCCGCAGATCGCGCCAAACGACAACGCTTCGCAACTCGCTGTCGTTAAGGGCACGACACCAACGAACATTCAAAAGCGTCATCGCGAACCGGCGCGCACCCTCGTGGCTCAGAATAAGTCTCGCGACACAGCGATTCGACAGTCGACACTAACGCCACAAGAACTGGCGGAGAAGGAACAAGTGCTGCTCGCGCTGCGCCTGGTCAGCGCCAAGCTCAATCTTGCGCAGCGAAAGTCGCAAGGGCTTCCCCAACCAAACATAATTCGCAATCAACACAAGATAGGATGAAGAAACCATGAAAACACTCTTCCGAAATTCATTGCCAGCGATCACAGTCTCGGTGTTGCTGCTCGCAGCGACGAGCGTGACTGTCAGGGCCCAGAGCGCGCGGCTTCAGATAGATCAGTTGGATTCTCTCGCCAACAAAGCGAGCGAAACGGTGGACGTTAAGCTGGACGAACATCTTATGCAGATGACCGCCAAGTTTTTCGTGAGCAAAGATCCTGACGACGCCGAGATTAGGGAACTGATCAAGGGCGTGAAGGGAATCTACGTCAAGAGTTTCACCTTTGAGAAAGAGGGCGAATATTCGCCGGCAGAGATTGATTCGGTGATGTCACAGCTTCGCGGCGGCGCCTGGAGCAAGATAATCGGCGTCACCAGCAAGAAGGATGGCGATAACGTCGAGGTCTATCTGAATACTGCCGGTGATCAGATTAACGGACTTGCCGTACTCAGCATCGAGCCGAAGGAATTCACCGTCGTAAATATAGTTGGGCCTATCAACCTCGAAAAGCTAGTCCAACTCGAGGGGCAGTTCGGAGTGCCCTATCTCAATCTGCCGCCGCCCAAGCCCAAGATCGAGAAGAAGAATCCATGAAACCGAAACTCGTAATTATTCCGATTGCTTGCGTATTACTGTTCGGTTCATCCGTTTCGATAGGATCGGCACGCGGTGACGACTTCAACGCTGTCGTCAGCGCCATCGAGCAGTTCTATCACGTCAAGCATCAGAACATCCCGCTGCTGGCCCGCGCGGGAATGAAGGCCGCAAAAACGGCAGCGCGAATCCGTGGCGGCGAATACAAGCGCCTGGCTGAAGCGGGCAGCGCGCGGGTCGCGTTCTTTGAAGAGCAAAACTTTGATTCGCATGGCCAGATTGCCAGCTTCAAAGCATCAATGAAGAACGCGCTCTCGGAAACTTGGTCGCCGTTGGTTCAGACACTAGCGCCGAAAAACGAAGAGCAGAACTACATCTTCGTTCGTGAGCTGGGCAAGAATTTTTCCGTGCTCGTCATCACGATCGAACGACATGAAGCGACGGTCGTTGAGGCTACCGTGGCTCCCCAGATTCTGGCCCAGCTAATGAAAGATCCAAACGAAATAGGCAAAGCGCTGACCGAGGACGCGACCATAGATCCTTAACAGCGATGGCCCAACCGGGGCTTACTATCACAGGAGAAGACAATGAACCTATCATCTTTAACTCACGCAACGGCGCGAAGCCGCAAAGACACTCCAATTTCTCAGCACCCTTTTTTCCGCTGCGCGCCTTTGCGCCTCGGCGTGATACTTCTGCTGGTTATCTTTGCAGTGCCTGCGACCTCCGCCCAGGAAGTCGCCGACACCATCAAAGTCCGCACGCGCGTGGTCTTTCTGGATGCGCTGGTCAAAGAAAAAAAGACGGGCATTCCAATTTCCGATCTGAACCCGGAGAATTTCGAAGTCTTTGATGACGGCCAACCGCGAGCAATTTCATATTTCACCCGCGAGGGTCAGGCGCGCAAGCCTCTCGCCCTGATTCTTATTCTCGATTTGCGCGACGATGGCGCCGGCCGCTTTCTCAAGCGCGAAGAGGTCCGCAAGGCAATGGTCGAGGAATTGGTGCAACTGCCGCCGGGAGATGAGGTCGCAATTCTCGCAATTAATCTGAACAGCGTTGACGATAAGACCGCTGTAATCAGAAACGGCAAGGCGCTTTGGCTTACGGAATTCACGCGCGATCGCACGCAACTTGAAACGGCCCTGGCCCGGATACCGGCGCTCGTCGCTCCTTCCCCGGAACCTAATAAGACTGAAACGGCAAAGACCGATGAAAAAAATGAAAAAAAAGAAACCAGCATGTCCGTGAGCGCCAGCAGCGACAAGATTGATGACCAGACCGCTGACGCTTCCAAGAGCAAACCCAAAGAAAACGATGTCCTCGAAACCGAAACGATCCGAGGGAAGAACGGCGCCGTCATCACGCGAACGACTAAGAAAGATGGCTCAGTTGACATCAAGCGAGTGAGCAGCAACGGGAAGATGACGGTTCAACTTGACAACTTTTACGACCTGGCCGGGGCTGTACGTGATGCTACTCATCTGGTCGAAGATAAGCGACCCAACTCTCAAGCCGCGATAGTCTGGCTCTCCGACGGCATCGCGCCGATTTTCAAAGAAGACCGCGACGCCACCGAGCAAATTCTCATTCGACAAAACGCGATCTTCAACACGTTGACCGTTGACATGCGAACTCTCTACAAGTTCCTGCTTCCCCTCGGTCAACCGCTGATCGGATGGACCGGCCTGAGTATCGCAGGCAGTGGTAAACGCCTCGCGCAACAGAGTGGCGGCGAAACCGTTCACGTTAGTCGCGTTCGAGACTATGGCGCTGGGCTGGCGCGCGTGATCGGCAATCTGAACGCGCGATACAACCTGGGCTTTTCACTTAGGGAACAGGAAAAAGATGACGGCCGGATGCACGAACTCGTCGTGCGCGTGAAGGCATCAGACGCAAAAGGCAAAACACGAAGGCTTGAAGTGAGTTCTCGCCGCGGTTATTACATGCCGAAGAGCGATGCTTATCAGGCGGCCAACAAGTAGCGCCAAAAGTATCATAATTCCCCCTCTCCCTTTGGGAGAGGGTCGGGGTGAGGGCGTAGCTGAGTAACAAGAAAAGAGACTCCCCTCCATCCTTTTTTCCTGTCCGCTCCAAATAAAAAAAGAGAAAGAAGTATTTTGGGGGTTTCGTCTCTAGGCCCTCACCCAAACCCTCTCCCAAAGGGAGAGGGAGTTACCTATAAAATTCTTGGCACTCTGAGCAATTAGCACTACCACCCTCAAATCAGTAGAATAAGCTCGCGATGAAGCTTTTCACTGTCGAAGAAGCGAACTCTCTGCTTCCAACTGTGCGATCGATCATTAGGTCGATCCAGCGATCTCATCGTCGCTTGATTCATTTCCAACCTGCCGCAAAGCATGCTGCGGAAGGCGCCGAATTCGGCGGCGGGGGCATGCCTGAAGGCTCAAGGTACGCGCCTGTGCTGGTTGAGTTGTCAACGGGCGCGAGCAAATTGGAAAGCCTCGGCGTGCAGCTCAAAGATTTTACCCAGGGACTAATTGACTTTCCCTCAATGCGCGACGGCCGCGTCGTTCTTCTCTGTTGGAAAGCCGACGAAGGCGATCAAGTTGAATGGTGGCACGATGTCGAAGCGGGATTTGCTGGGCGACAACCACTGTAATTACATTGGTCTTTGGCCTTGGGTCTTGGGTCTTGGTTTCTTCAAAGGCCTAAGACCAAAGACCAAAGACCTAAGACCCGCAGTATCCAACCTCAAGCCCTGCTATATTTTCTCGTTGACGAGTTAAAGTATTACTGCTACTATCGGCGGCGTTTGGATTAATGGGTTTGGGCCTGCTTGGTTAACCGCCCATCCCCCCAGGTTTTGGATTCGCTGAGCTGACGGAAGCCCTTGCAGACGCAGGCTTGCGCCGTCGCTCATAACGACAACCCCAATACCTGCCCCTCGTTTCTATCGCACACCATGATCCAGAAAGCTCTGCCTGATCTGTCCGCAGGGAATGTCATCCCTGACGGCGAACTCATCGAAAGTTTGCGCGACAAAACCTCGTCCATCAAAGAAAGACCGCCGAAGTCGACTTTGATCGAATTCCCCCGCACGTCCAGGCCTGTGCCCGAGTGGCGAAAACAGTTGAGCCAACGTGTGCGCGAAGTGCAGGAAAGAAAGGCCCGCGAGGCTGCGGAAGAACTGGCCGCCGCGCAGGAGGCGGGACTGGTTTCCTGCGCGCTGCCGTCGGGCCAGCTCGAATTAGTTCCCGATCTCGAACAGGCGCCAATGAATCCGATCGTGTCGAAGGTTCTGGAGCGTCTGGAGCGCGCGCGTCGAGCGGATTATCCCCTCGGTCCCAGCGATGACGCCCTGGCTTTGGACGCGCCTTCGGATAATGATCCCGCGATCGAAGCGATTACGGAGATGAACGACGACGATCAAAAACCTCTCGACACAAAGCATAGGCTTACTATCGTTGCCCCGGTACAAACCGAGATTGAACCGCCGAGCCGCAAGCCGATGCGCGTTATCGCCGATGGCGTGGAAGATGCTGCTCTGTCTTATCTCGAGAGTTGTCTATCTATCAAATCTTTCGATTCCGACGTTCGTAACGAGGGCGCTGGATTTGTGCGCCGCATCGCCGCCGGAATTCTGGATCTGTTGCTCATGGCCTTGCTGGCGACGCCGTTTGCCGCTCTGATCGAGTTTGCTGGCGCCCACTGGGCAGACCGGCGAACGATCGGCTTCATGGCGGGCGCGACCTTGTTCGTGATGTTTGCCTACCTAACCATGTCGACCGCGCTCGGCGGACGAACGCTGGGAATGCGTGTGCTGGCCTTGCGCACGATCGACATGCGCACCGGTCTGATCCCAACCGGCGGCCAATCAATCAAGCGCGCGATCGCGAACATTTTATCTCTCGGCCTACTCGGCTTTGGCCTACTCTACGGATTGGTAGATCGCGACCGGCGAACAATCCCCGATCGGTTCTCGAAGACTCTGGTGATTCAGGATTGATGACTAGGTAGCACTTCCCGACAAACTTCAGGAGTTTCTGGCTAAGTTCCGAACTCTAACAAAACTGATCGCAGTGTTACGTCCGCCTTCGATCTCCTATCTCCGGGACTTCAATCGAATTTTCTAGGGACTCCTCAGAACCATTGGAGGCCGCAACACGGAGCGCAGCCATCCATGGCTGCGGTCCACCGGCATCCTGCCGGTTCTTTATGTTAACTTCCCTTCCTCAGAGCCAATGGATGACGATTCAATCAACGCCATAGTCGCAGAAATCAAGCCGCTGTTAATCGGCCGTGCACCGGGCAAGAGTTTTCAACTCGCTCCGCTCTCGATGGCAATTGATTTTGGCCTGCGCGAGCCGGCGCTTCTGCTTCTCAGCGTCGAGCCGTCACTGCCGCGGATACACCTAATCAAACGCCGTGTGCGCGATCTCGAAAAGCAAAGCGCACCACTCGGTCAGTTCCCGCTCTTCTTGCGAAAAGAACTATCAGGCACCACATTGCGAACCGTGCAGAAAGATACGAAAGATCGAATCGTCCGCTTTCGCTTTGTTGGAACCGATGAATTAGGCCGCGAGAAAGAGAGGACGCTTGTCGCGCAACTAACTGGCCGCTCAGCGAATCTATTTCTGCTCGATGAGAAAGGAGTCATAAGTCATCGCGCTCGCTCCACGCGTAATGTCAGAACCGCCTGCGGTAGCGGGCGGTTGATCTCCGGACAAGAGATCGGAGAGTTGTACCGCCCACCTTCCACGCTCGGCTCGGCTCGACCCTCAAATAAGGACCGCGTTTTGATCGAAACTATCCAAAGCGGAAATTTTTCCTCCGCATCCGAGGCCGCCGACGCTTATTTCGCGTCCTTTCTCTCTGAGCAAGCCTTCGATGCGAAAGCTTCAGCAGCACGTTCCAGTCTCCGCAAGAAAATCTCTCGTCAACAGAAATTGCTCCATGAACTGCAAAAGGACTTGGCCACTCACGCAGACGCCGAGCAGCACAAACATATCGGAGATCTGCTGTTAGCGAACCTGGGAACAGCGAGACGCGAAGGCAATCGAGTTAAGTTGATCGATTACTTTGCCGAGGACGCCCCTACAATCGAAATCGAAGTTGACGAGCAATTGACTCTCCCGGAAGAAGCCTCGCGCCGGTTCGAAAACTATTCGCGATCCAAGCGCGCTCTCCGCCAAATCAATTCACGCCTTGCTGCCACTCACGCAGAATTGAACAATCTAAAATCGCAAGAACGAACCCTGGAAGAACTAATCGAGAGACGTGACGAGGCCGCGTTGGACAGCTTGTTAGTACCACCTGTCTCCTCTCCCTTTGGGAGAGGTTGGGTGAGGGTGCGAAGCTTAGCCGGTGGGTCGCAGCCCGAGTCAATATCAGGTGCGTCGGCCGGCAAATCCAAGCGCATTCCCGGCACCCGCCGTTACATTTCCTCTGAAGGCTTCGAGGTCCTTGTAGGCCGCGCCGCCCGAGACAACGATCACCTGACTTTCAAAGTAGCCAAGCCAAACGATCTCTGGCTCCACGCCGCCGACTATGGCGGCTCTCATGTCGTCATCCGCAATCCCACGCGCAAAGACATCCCTCACCGCACGATCATCGAAGCCGCCCAACTCGCCGCCCACTTTTCCCAAGCCCGCAAAGATCCCAAAGTCGACGTGCACTACACCCAGCGCAAATTCATCTCAAAACCAAAAGGCGCCAAGCCGGGTCTGGTGCGGATGAACCGCTTCAAAAACATCACGGTCGAGCCTGGAGAAAAGTTAGAGAGACTGTAGAGTCTTTTGAGGTTATGAAGTCTTTCGTCTGAAGCTTAGGTTTCTAGCGAGGCTATGCCTCAGACCAAAGGCCCGAAGTATGGCTCCACGCGATTCTTAACCGCAACGCGGTTCCGCAAAGCGGTTGCGTCATTTCCTCGACGAATCAAAAACGGGCGCAACCGCCTTGCGGTTGGGAATCAACGAATACTCTTTACCCAGGGTAGCCGAAGCGGCCACCCTGGGCTGGAGGCCGAAACCGCGTTGCGGTTCGCCTGGAACACCTGCGACCGATCTTCATCCGAGACAGAACGTGAGAGATCGAGATTGTTGGGGTCAATGAAGTTTGAGCGTCCGCTGAATCGCTCGGTCACATTATCGATCAACTTGCTGACCGTGTATGCGGCTTGCATGGTCAACCCTGTCGTCATTCTCCTATT
>QHXG01000585.1 GCA_003222845.1 Acidobacteriota bacterium
TTCGCCCAGACCGAGCAAAAAGCGGAGAAGGTAGAATTGGTTCTTCGTCTGCACGAAACCAGTCAGAATGGCAATCACGCCCCACGAGATCATTATGCGCGCAATCCAGCGGCGAGCACTCCATTTTTCCACCAGGATGCTGCCGGGAATCTCCAACAGAAAATAGCCCCAAAAAAAGATGCCGGCGCCGAAGCCCAGAACCTCGTCGGTGAAAGACAGCTCGCTTTTCATCTGCAGCGCTGCGTAACTAACGTTTACGCGGTCGAGATAAGCAATGACAAAGAGTCCGAAAAGATAAGGCAGCAATCGCCGCATGATACGGCGACGAGCGCGATCGGCGATGGAGGTCGTGTTAAGTTGCACGGATCAGCATGTGCGCCAAAGAAATTGTCGCTAACCTCGCCCAGCTTAAGGAGTCTGTTTGAAAAAGCATTTCTCTGTGCAAACTCTGTGAGGCACAGAGGTGACACAGAGAACCACAGAGACTGATTTTCTGACAGACTCCTTAAGCAGCGCGTGAATGAAAAGCGACGTGTCCGAGTGGTTGAAGCTTCTCTCTTTCAAAGCTCGAGGACTGTCTTTTGCGGTCCCTCACGGCTGCGTCAGTTTTCTTTTTCCTTCGACGGCATTGTTGTAGGCGGTCTTGTCGACCGGGCCAATTCCGATCGCCGCTTCAAATTCCTTCAGCGCTTCCTCATTTCTTCCCAGAAAAGCCAGCACTCGTCCCATGGCTTCGTGCGCGCGGAGGCGCATCACTGCGTCGTCCGGTGAAGCGGCCGCAACTGCCAGTCGATAATTCGCCAGGGCTCGATTCAGTCTTTGCGTCTGCAGGTCATCATCGGTCGTATCACGCGCCCATAAACTCGCCGTTTGCCCCAGGGCAAAAAGCAGCCGCGCCTCGCCGGGATATTCCCGGAGCAGGGCTTTCAATTCATTCTCAGCCTCATCGTAGTGTCTCACTTGCAGCAGCTTCTCGATTTCGGCGAGTTTCTTTAGCAGAGCGGAAACGCGCGCCTCGTTCGCCGATTCGCGTACTTCAGCACCGGGATTGATTAACCAGACCGAGTAACGCGGGTGAGCTTTGCGCGCGGCGACGGCGCGAGCGCGATTGGCGGCAACCTCTGACAGTCTCTTCCCTTCGCGTGCTGGATCGAGTTGGCTCACCATGTCGCCAAAAAAGTTGGCGATGTCAAAACCTGACGCTTGGATCTCGCGCAATTGATCGGCAAAAAAGAAATCGAGCACGGCGCCTTGCTCGTAATCATCGGCGAGACGAGCAATCGTTTCATCGGCAATGGCAACACGCGCGGCCTCGGCTTCACTGGCTATTGCTTTTCGCGCCGCATCATCCTTCGCCTGCTGCAAGCGCCGTCGCTGAATAGCGGTGGCGGCGCTCAACCGATTGGTTTCTTCAAAGCGCGCATCGGCGGCGGCGACCAGCGATCGCGAAACCGTCAGGAACACGTCCGGCGATACCGTTAACCCTTCATTGGTGCGGGTCTCGATCAGTTGCTTGATTTGATCTCGATGCGTAGCGATCTCCTTGTTGAATTTCCGCACCAGGGGATCGAGCACATACTGCAGAAACGCGCGGCGCATTTCAGACGAAGACGGATCGATGCCTTCGGGAACGATGGCGTAATAATCGTCGGCGATCACGCGAAAGTTTATCGTGCCTGGGGCGGCCATCAGATCGGGCACGATGAAGAATCGCCGCTCATGCTCGCGCGTCGAATAGATTACCGTTGAACTTTTCTTTTTCTCCGGACTCTTGACGCGCACGCGCTCGGTGGTCAAAACCATCGGCCGCGTGTGCAGATAAGACAGGACAGACCGTACCATTTCGGCCGCGGGCTGGCGCAGGCGATCGCCTTCGGTTTGATAAGCATGCAGGTACGAAGCCAGTCGTTCATCGATGCCGGACTTCCTGTAGAACTCGCGCACCAGCGGCGCAAAGTCGAGGACTTCAAGAGCGCCACCCGGAAGATCGTCGGCCCGATCAGGAACATCGAGCAACGGCGGCGGCCCGAGGACATAAGCCAGCGATACATAACGCGCAGCTTCATCGGCGGCAGTGGCAGGCGCCGGGAGCCTGGTGCGCTGGACATATGTTTTCATCCGCTCGCGCAGATTGGCGTCCAGATTCCCTTGATCCTTTCTCACCAGGGCGCGAAACGGCGAAGGCTCTTTGCCTGGCGTCGGATCGAATCCCGCAGCGTCCAGTGCTGCCATCACGATGATTAGCCGCGCATCGAGTTTCACGCTGACGCCGTATTCCGAAAGATCGAAGGGCGCGTTCTGTGCAGTTTGCGTAGTTGATGGCGCTGATGGACGCACTTGGGCGTGGATTGCGGCCGAGAGGGTTGCGAATAGTGTTAGCAGTAAGATTTTTCTAGACACGATTGCTGTTTCCTAATTAAAAAATGGCGAAGAGAATCCTAATGTTAATCGACGAGAGCCAAAGGCAACAAATGGCAATTCAAAGAGCGACGTGTCAGAACCGCGAGAGCGGTAGTGACCGGAACCTACCACGCGCCTGGATGAGACTGACGTGGCGGTGCTGGTGCTTTCAAGTCGCCTCAATGATCCGATCGCTACCGCTCGCGGTTCTGGCACTACGATCTCGCAGTCCAGACCTCAGATCTCCGATGGCGCACGCGAGATGCCCACGCCTTCATCCAACATCGGGAATCCAAAATGTTTGCTCATACACTTCGGTGCTCTTCAAACCGCGGTCCGGCAGCTCTGCCTCTCCCAAGCCAAGAAAGGTGAAATGCGGCAGATCGCTTAGCACGGTTTGAAACCAACCATGTTGGGCGAGAATCTCGCGAACT
>QHXG01000586.1 GCA_003222845.1 Acidobacteriota bacterium
CTTTATTGCGAACGTAAAAAGAGACGGGCATTCCACTTTTACTAATATCTGCTATTATCGCAATTGTCGCAGGATGCAACGCTTGTAGCTTCAATGGGAGTTGACCGTTTGAGCGAAGGAAAAAAAACCCGAGACGACGCGGTTATCAACCTCGACCATGCCCGCGTGCGGCTGCGTTCACGCGCTGCCGAAGTTCCCACGTCCCTGGCGCGGAATCTTCAAGATATTTGCGAATTGCTCGATAAAGGGCTAACTAATCAGGCGCGTTCACGCCTTGCCACACTTCTGACCCAAGCGCGAAATCAGCCGGTCCTGCTGGCTCAGGCGCGCTGCGCTTTATCGACTGCCCTGAACATGCTAGGTCAGTTTCGAGATTCGCTGGCGGCGGTAGCAATGTACGAAGCTCCTGAAGCGCGCGCCAAACTGGACCCGGCGCTTAGCACGAAGCTGCGGGTTCAAATTGCCCTCGCTTATAACTATAACGGTGATCATCCCAAGGCGATTGCGCTGCTAAAAGCGACCTTGCGTGAGTTACCCGAAGAGGGACCTGAAGTCGGTTCGGTTTACACGGCGCTCGGGCAAGTGTATCGGCGGATCGCGGAATACAATATTGCCCGGGACTATTCTCAGCGCGCCCTGGAAAGCTATCGGCAAACGGGCGACTGGCGAGGACTCGCTGAGGCTTACTTCGGCCTGGGACTGGCGGACGTTCATGAAGGGCTCTACGAAAATAGTCTTAAAAATCTGGAGCAGGCCGCCCAGTTGGTCGGCGATCATCCCGCTACTTTCCTGCTCGGCAGAATTTACATCAATATGGCTGGCGCCTGCTCGCTCTTGAAGCGGCCGCTTGACGGGATAGCTTATATCGAAAAGGGAATCTCTTATCTCGAACGCACCGATCACAAGGCAAGCGCCGCGGATGGCTACAATAATCTTGCCGTAAATCTGATTTCAATCGGCCAATGGGATCGTGGACAGGAAGCGCTCGAGCGAGCGCTGTCACTGGCAACCGAAGTCAATGAAAACTATGTCCAAACACCGCAGATCCTCGATTCGCTTGGTGAGCTGCGAATGCTGCGCGGCGATTTGGCGGAAGCCAAGAGCTATCTAGATCGGGCATTAACCTTGGCAAGTGAACGTGGGAACAAATGGAACGAAGGTCAGGTACTCCGCACATTCAGCCGCTACTATCTCGCAACGAGCCAGGCGGCTGACGCGCTGACGACTGCGAAAAACGCTTTGGAACTTGCCAATAAGATTGGTGATCGGCAGGCGATCTGCGAATCGCGATTGCTTTTGGCTGAAGCCTTTCTTGAATGTCATGAGACCGCGGAATGCAGCGCAAATCTTCAGGGCTTGGCGGAACTGATAACCGACTCTCCGGCCGACTTGTTGGTGGCTGGCGAAGCGCAGAGGGTAAGTGGATTGTTGGAAATGACCAGATCCGACGCGGATTCGGCCGCACAGCACTTCGGACGCAGCGTTTCCATCTTTGATCTGCTGGGGGATCGTTATCGTGCGGCGCGCGCGCATTACGAATTGGGCCGCGCGTACGGATCGGGGCAGCCCGAGCGCGCCGCCGAACAACTGGCGCTCGCGGCGAACACGTTTCGGGAACTCGGCGCGCGTCTCGATCTCGAAAAAGCTGAGACTGCGGCGCAGGCCCTCGAGCATGGGGGAGCGCCCGTGAAGCAGACAACCTCCGCGCTGTCACAACTTTTAACTATAAGACTGGCTGAAGCCGTGGCTTCGCGCGCGCTGTTGCTGCGTGAACTGGCAGCGGTGATTCACCAGGAAACCAATGCTCGGCGGGTGGTGATCCTGGAACCCGCTGAAGAGGAGCGGCAACACGTCGTGGTCGCTCATGGTTGCGATAGCAAAGAAGCCGCGGGTTTGGCGGACGAATTCGCGTCGTTGGAGACCGACGGCGGGCGCGAGAGATTTACTAAGAAGCGGGACACGGCAATCATTACCCTGAGACCGAGCGACGCACTGCCGGCCACTTTGTTGGTTTCGCCAAAGGAAAAGCTTCAGCTTCCCGGTGGATTGGCGTTGGATCCCCTATTGCGAGTCGTCGAGTTAGGCATGGATGTCTGCGCGCTTCGAAGCCGCTCGCAATCCGGTCACCGCGCCCAAGAGGCGAACTCTCTTGGTGGGTCGAGCCTCATGCCAGGGTTCATTCATTCAAGTCCCGCGATGACCCGTTTGGTTGAAGAGGTCCACAAGATTCGCTCGTCAGATGTCACTGTACTGGTGACCGGAGAATCAGGCACGGGGAAAGAACTGGTTGCGCGGGCCATCCACGTCCTTTCGACTCGTCGCGACAAAGTCTTCGTGCCTTTCAACTGCACTGCGGTGCCGAAGGAACTTACGGAAGGCTATCTTTTCGGCTATCGCCGAGGCGCCTTTACGGGAGCAATCAAGGATTCAGACGGCGTCATTCGAACCGCCGCCGGTGGCACTCTCTTTCTGGATGAAATAGGCGATCTCCCGATCGATGTGCAACCAAAGCTTCTGCGCTTCTTGCAGGAGGGCGAGATCCAACCACTCGGCGAGCAGCGGCCAATGAAGGTTGATGTGCGCATCATCGCGGCGACCAATACGGATCTCGAAGAGATGGTGACGCAGAGTCGCTTTCGCGAGGATCTTTACTACCGGCTAAATATCATTCGCCTGCGCGTTCCGCCGCTGCGCGAGCGACGCTCAGAGATTCCCACGATCGTTAACTATTACCTCAACCATTACTCGGCAAAGTTTGGCCGTCGCGATATTCAAATGACTCCTCAGGCAGTCGACCTGCTAATGGTAGGCGATTGGCCCGGCAATGTGCGCCAACTTTGCAACGAAGTGCAGCGCATCGTCGCCCGCACCGAAGACGGAACTTTGATTACTCCCGAACTTTTGTCCCCGGAGCTGCGCCTGATGAAGACGGTTTCGGCGCCGGGTACAGTGACCCCGATTGGAACCGCCGCCGGTGGAGCTTCTGTTACCGTCCCCCTCCAAAACACAACTCTGGCCGAAGCGTTGTCTGAAGTTGAGCGCAAGATGATCGCGGAAGCGCTGCGCAAACACCGCGGCAATATCTCGCGGGCCGCGCGCGAGCTTGGGCTTACCAGACGAGGGCTCTATCTAAAACTTGATCGATACGAGATGAGTGCGAGCGCGTGAGGCTGGATTAT
>QHXG01000587.1 GCA_003222845.1 Acidobacteriota bacterium
GAATGATCATCCACTGCCCGCCCCGCTTCTCCCAGACGATCGTGTGCCGTCCATCGAACTCCATCGCGCCGCCGTCTTTCTGTTTGGCCGAGATATGAAAAGTCAGCGTCGTTAAGGCGATGCTGCCTCTGCGAGTGACCTTCAAATCGTTGCCGGGCGTAAGCGTGAGACTGGAGAAACCCGGCGCCACATTCTTCTTGAAGTTATCCCGATATTCCTGCCACCCGCCGCTGTACTTCAGCGGCGCAATGTCAAAGAAAACCAGATTGGCATCCTTGGCATAAAGGAACGAAGCATTATCAGGATTGAGCGTGCTCCACGCCGCGTAGTAACGCTTGATCAAATCATTGAAATCATCTGCGCCTTTCTTCTGCGCGAGCGAAGGCAGGCTAAGCGTAGTTAGAAGTAATACCGCGACGAGTAAGCGTTTCATTTTGAAACTCTCCAAGAGAGAATGACAAAGCGGAATGGTTCTATGCGAAGTGATGGGTTAAGTCAAGAGAGACCGCGCGCTTTGTCAGCACCACCTGCGTGAGCGGGTGTGGGTATCCGGCCTGTTACAGAACAGCGAGCTGTAGCAAGCGAGATAAGAACGCAAGATCCGCCGTCGGCGCAATCGAAAACGATTCCAAAGACAGCTCCTTCGCGCGTTGAGTCTGTATCCCGCTCGCTACCGCTCGTGGTTCTGTAATTGCTCCGGATCGCAACTGTTCGTCGAACACCATTGACTTCGCCGCGCTTTTGGCATAAAAACTTTGCGGCATTCTTTAGAGCCCCCAAGCGAATTCCCTACACAGCCTCCTTATTGATATCGACGTTCCCCGGAAAGATTCGGCCCAATGAAAATTCGCCTGAGCGGAGTTTGGGTAATGGGGTTGTTGCTCTCGCTTATTGCGAACACCTCGGGCTGCCACCGAAAAGTCTACGCAGAACTCGAACAAATTGATCCGATTGATCGTCGATCCAACTTGCTCATGGTTGGGCCGATCAACCGTGATCTGGCCGATATCAAGAAGGGTGGCACCCTGACGGTAATTGCGCCTTACAACGCGACGACCTACTTCATTTACCGCGGCGAGCCGCTAGGTTATGAATACGAGCTGCTTCAGTCCTTCGCCAAAGATCAAGGATTGGCGCTGAAGATGGTGGTAGTGGCTGATCCCAAAAGCCTCTTCACAATACTAAACAGTGGTGAAGGCGACATTGCCGCGAATCGCCTCGTGCCCACTCCCGAAAACGAAACGGATGTCTCTTTTACGCGCGCGCTTTATCGCACTGCGCCGGTGCTTGTGCAACAGGAGGAGCCACCTGCAAAAGCCGGCAAAGGCACAGAGAAAATGCTGGCGCCCGGGCCCGCGGACCAGACGCCTGAGGTCGACATCCAGGCACGTCTAATCACGAAACCGTCGCAGTTGACGGGAAAGACTGTGACTCTGCCTGAACAGTCACCCTACAACCGAACCCTTGTCGAGCTGAGCGATGAAATCTCCGGCGAAATTCATGTCGTCGAAATGGGTGCGTTACAGGATGAGGCGCTAGCGCAGAAAGTCGCCAAAGGTGAAATTGAATTCACCGTCATGCAAAAGAACCTGGCCGACTTAAAGGAGGCCGAGTTCAAGAACCTCAAAGTTCGTCCTATCATCAGCAAATCGCACAGCGTCGCCTGGGCCGTCAGAAAAAACTCGCCTGAATTAATCCAGGCCCTGAATAGTTGGATTGAAAAAAAGCAAAACGGTTCACTCTTCGACAAGCTGTACCAGAAGTACTTCATTGATCGTCGCAACTATCTCGAGCGAGTAGAGAGTGGTTTTCTTACTTCAACCACCGGGAAGCTTTGCGCTTACGATGATCTCTTGAAGCAGCATGCGAACGATATTAACTGGGATTGGCGACTGTTGGCTTCGCAGGCGTTTCAGGAATCGCGCTTTAAACCTGACGCGCATTCTTGGGCCGGCGCGGCGGGGCTGCTGCAACTGATGCCGGCAACGGCCCGGCAATATGGCGTGAAGAATTCGCTTGATCCGGCGGACAATCTGCAAGGCGCGGTGAAATTTCTCAAGTGGCTTGATGGTTTCTGGCACGAGCGCATTACAAACGATGTCGAGCGGTTGAAGTTCGTGCTCGCTTCGTACAATGCCGGCGCGGGACATGTTCAGGACGCGCAGCGCTTAACGGAAAAATACGGCGGCAATTCACAGTCGTGGGAGGATGTATCGTACTGGTTGCTGCAAGAGTCTACCCAACAATACTCAATCGACCCGGTAGTAAAGTTCGGCTTCTGTCGCGGCCTCGAGCCGGTGAATTATGTGAGCCACATCCTCGAACGATACGATCGCTACAAGCAGTTCGTCGCCCAAACATCGCAAGCGGCACAGTAGCCGACCGTGAGGGAGGTTCGATACAGAACCGCGAGGTGTAACGAGCGCGATGAGAACGCAACGTCAGGAAGAGACTCGTTAAAGAATTCCGACCTGTCGGAGTTGCGTAACGAGGAGGCTTTGTAATTGGCTGGTCTTCACGCTGAAGGCGTGAGATGTAATAGCCAGCGGCACCGCCCCTGGACAGATAGCCATAAATTATTTGAGCGCTGAAGGCAACTCCCGAATGAGAAATGACAGAGCGTAATGCTTCTAAGCGAACTGATGGGCTAAGTCAAGCGCTTTGACCTGGTGTGCTATAACGCCTAGTTCTTTAGAGACATTCATGCGACTATGGACAAGCTCGGATATTCAACTCGACAGTTCGTGTGTTTCTTCGTATTCGTTCGTGTGATTTCGTGGATCGGCTTTCAGCGATAATCCAACAGACGATCCACGAAGGTACACGAAGAGGCCGGAACTTACACGAACCAGCGCTCTCTTGCGAAACTACGAATATGAAAACGCTTGAAGCTGAAGTGCCGGAAATCCTGATTCAGGAAGTCAAAGAGCTGGCGGAAAAACAGAACGCCAGCGTGGATCAGATTGTGTCTATTGCCCTGGCGGCGCAGGTTTCAGCGTGGCGCACTCGCGAACGCATCGAGTCGCGCACCCGCCGAGTAAACTGGGAGAGAGTGGACGAAATTCTCGCCCGCGTACCAGACGTCCCGCGCAGCCAAGCGACGAACTGTAAAGACAGGCGAATCGAAAATCAGTGTTGATTCCGCCATTCACCATTGAGCGTGCTCCACGCCGCGTAATAACGCTTGATTAGATCATTGAAATCATCTCCGCCTTTCTTCTGCGCCAGCGTGGCCAGGCAAACCGTGGCAAGGACCAAAGCCGTAATGAATAAGCGTTTTATTGATTTACTCCCAAATCGAAATGATAGAGCGGATTGCTTCTA
>QHXG01000593.1 GCA_003222845.1 Acidobacteriota bacterium
CTTCGTCAGTGATTCCGCGTCCCATGGCCGGTTGCACTGCGACCCCAGCGTAATAGCCACCGGACACGGCTTGCCCCTTGATGATCTCTGCCTGCTGGTCCACCACTGCCGTCAATTCACGAATCGGAGCGAAGGCAAAGAAATCACTGAGCGGACTGTCAGGCTCAGCGACGCGTGCCTGGCGCATCTTTTCAAAGACCTCGGCGCGAAACAGCGAAAGCCCCTTTGTGCCTAGCGGCGCGGGCACGTTCGAGGTGCCGCTCATACCATTAACCCTGAACGGGCGTCCAGCTTGCCATTCAAACAGCACTAGCCGCTCTGGCTCTTTAACCGGCAAGGTTTTGAGCAGCACAGCATCCACCACGCTGAAAATGGCCGTGTTTGCACCGATGCCCAACGCCAGTGAAAGCACTGCGACGGTCGTGAAGCCTTTGTGCTTGAGCAGCATCCGCCAGCCGTAACGTAAGTCATGCCAAAAAGAGTTCATGAGCTACACTCCAACTCTGTTCTTCAGTCTTTTTCTTTCGCCCTTAATCCGCTTCGCTTTTGTGATTCTGTCTACTCGTACCGCAGCGCCACCAACGGATCGACTTTCGTCGCGCGCCGCGCCGGGATGTAACAAGCGAGCAAAGCGACGCCGAACAAGCTGAGCGAGACAGTGACGAAGCTCACGAAGTCGGTTGGTTTCACCCCAAATAGGAAGCTCGTCATCAACCGAGTTAAAGCCAACGACGCAACCAGGCCAATCGTCACGCCGAGCAGAGCCAAAGCGAGCCCTTGCTTGAGCACCAGCGTGGTTACATCGCTTGTACCCGCGCCGAGCGCGATACGAATGCCGAACTCGTTCGTGCGTTGCCCAACGGAATAAGAGATAACGCCGTAAATTCCCACTGCCGCTAGCAGGAGACCCAGGCCCGCGAATAGACCAACCAGCAACATGTTGAATCGCTGCGGCGCTACCGATCCAGCCACTACCTGGTCCATGGGACGAATGTGGGACAAAGCCAGCGTGGGATCCAGCGCCGCTATTTCACGCTTCATTGCCGCGCTCAGGCCCAGCGGCGCCACCGTCGTGCGCACGGTGAAGTAAGCCGAAACATATCTTCGGACCACTGCCATCATCTTGTCCGAGACTTGCGGGATCGGAACAAAGACCATCGGCGGCGCATCTCTATCCAGACCTTGTTGCTTTACATCGGATACCATTCCGATGATTTGGCGTGGGGCCTCGCCCAGGCCACGACTTACAACCAATTGGTGCGCGAATGGATTGGGATTATTCACGAAACGACGCGCGAAGGCCTCGTTGATAATCACCACGGGTGGCCCACCCGGGCCGTCGGCTGGGGTGAAATCGCGGCCTTGCTGCAGCGTAATCTTCATCACGCGAAAGTATTCGGGTGTGACCATGCGAAACTGTGCGGTCATGATGGTGTCGGGATGATCCGGAAAAACCACCGGCATATTGAATTGCGCAACCAGAGGCAGAACATTGGTAACAGCGGCTTTTTCTACACCGGGTATTCTGTTGATGCGCTCCAACGCGTCTTGATAGAAAGCAGCTACCTGATTGGTGCTCTTATACTTCTCACCTTTCAAGTCAACTTGAAACGTCAGCACGTTCGTGGCATCAAAGCCGGGCGTCACGCCGCGCAAATTGTTGAAGGTGCGAACTAGCAACATCGCTCCCACCAGTAGTACCAGCGACAAGGCGACTTCGACGACGACCAGCGTGCTGCGCAAGCGCCCGCGAGCGCCGCCGCCCCGGCGAGCGCTCTCTTTGAGCGCAGCATTCACGTTTATTCTCCGGGCCTGAAACGCAGGAGCAAGCCCGAACAAGAATCCCGTAGCTATCGCCGCGCTAAAAGCGAACAGCAACACGCGCCAATCGAAGTTGACTTCATTTGCGCGAGCGATGAATCCCTCAGGCACCGACGCCATGAGTACTTGCGTTCCCCAAAAGGCGAGCAACACGCCGGCCGCGCCTCCGACGAGCGCCAGCAAAACGCCTTCGGTCATTAGCTGCCGAATTATTCGCAGCCTGCTCGCGCCCAATGCCTGGCGCACCGCGATCTCTTTCTCGCGCGCCGCCGCCCGCGTCAACTGCAAATTGGCAACGTTCGCGCAGGCAATCAAAAGTAGAAATCCCACAGCGCCCAACAGGATCCAAAGCAACTGCTTTACGTTACTGGTGAACAAATCCTGATATGGCTCGAGGCCCACGCTTTCGTTCTTGCTCATCTCCTTTGGATAGAGTTCGCGATACTTGTCCGCGATTGACTTTAATTCCGACAGTGCCTGCGCCGGCGTGACTCCATCTTTGAGCCGGCCAAAGACGGTGGCGTTCGGATTAGGATCGCCATTTAAGGAAGGACGCATCGGGGTAAAGAGATTGCTCTCCAAAGTGAAGTGAAACTGCGGCGGCATTACACCCACAACCGTGACGGTCTGGCCGTTGAGCAAGATGGTTCTGCCAAGCAAACCCGCGTCGGCGCCAAAACTGCGCCGCCACAAACCGTCACTCAAAATGGCCACCGGCTCGCTGCCGGGTGTATCGTCCTCTTTGGTGAACGCGCGGCCCAGCGCCGGATACACTTTGAGCACACGAAAGAATTCGCTGGAAACGCGCAAGCCATCTACATATTCGGCTTCACTGCCGCCGGCCAGATTGCCCCCTGCCCCAAAGCCTTCATAGGCCGCCATCGTTTCGAAAGACTCGCTCTGCTCGCGCCAGAAAAGGAACTTCGGCTCGCCGGCCGCAGCCAGGCCACTGGGATATTGTTGCCCAATGCGCATGAGCCTTTCGGCCGCGGGATACGGAAGGGGGCGTAGCAATACCGCATTGACGACACTGAAGATGGCAGTGGTGGCGCCGATGCCCAGCCCGAGCGTCATTATTGCGATCACGGTGAAACCTGGTCGCTGCCAAAGGGTCCTTAGTCCATAGCGAATGTCTTTGAGAAATGTCTCCATGGTTACATCTCCAATTGTCGGTTTCCGATTGCTAATTGCCGATCGCGGGGCGCTTTGTTCTTACCTCCTTTGTGTCTGCTCGGTTGCAGTTGGACTCATGCGATTCGCGAAACTCAAAGCACAAAGCTCCAGGTACAAAATTCTCTACTCATACCTCAGCGCCACCAACGGATCGACTTTTGTCGCCCGCCGCGCCGGAATATAACAAGCCATGAGAGCGACTGCGCCCAGCAGCACGGCCACAGATATGAAGGTCATCGGATCGGTTGCGGTCACGCCGAAGAGCAAACTCGCCGTCAATCGTGTGAGTCCGGCGGCGCCCGCCAGTCCCAGGGCCACACCCAACAGCACCGGACCCATTCCGTTCTTCACAATCAGCTTCAGCACATCCGCTGCTCGCGCGCCCAGCGCCATGCGAATGCCGATTTCGCGCGTCCGTTGCGTGACTGCATAACTCATCACGCCGTAGATCATGACGCTATAGAGGCCGATAACGGCAAGCGTCAGGGCCAGCATTCCAAAGACGCTCAATAATTTGACTGCGAGTCGTTGGGCAAAGAGCGCAATGCCCGCGTGTTCCATTAGCGTCTTCTCGTCGAACAGGGCCAGGTTCGCGTCCATTTGGCGCACTTCGTTGCGAACCTGCGGCAGCATCGTCAATGGGTCGCCCGCGGTGCGGACGAGGAGCGTCATGCCGGAGCGATAGTTTTGCAGCATGGGTACGTACATAAATGAC
>QHXG01000630.1 GCA_003222845.1 Acidobacteriota bacterium
AGAGTTCAACAGCTTTCGAAGTGCCGATGCGGGTTAATTCTCCAACGATTCGCTTTCGTGATTCGATATTAAGGCTCTTCAAGAGAGCATCAAACAGAAGTGTGACCTGCTTGTCTTCATCGAGCTGATCGAGAATTCCAGCCACCTGCTCATGACATTTAGCCTTATCTTCCACTTTCAACGCTGGAAGCAGCGGATTAGCGTCTCGGATAATTTCTTTATGTAGGTTTTGGGCCATTTTGGCTTTGGTTGTTCGTCGCGCGATTAACAACTGTGAGCAATTCTACAATAAGTCTACAATTTTCAGCAGTTCTTGAACGTTATGGCAAATTTTCTGGCTTGTTGGGTGGCGTGGAGGTCTGGCCAAAGACCTAAGAGCTACGGGACTCGAGGCAATCTGCAGAAAGGTGGGCGGACGCGGTGATTGACGAAAGGGGAGACAACAACAGCCCATAAACAAAACCGGCTCTCGAATCCAGGAAATCGAGAGCCGGTCCTGCGAAGAATCGTTTACGGCAAGACCGTGAACTTCGCTGTCTGCACCAGCGACTGTCCGCTTACGCGATCGCGCACGCGGACTTCGATTGAGTAATCACCAGGATTCAGGCTGCGCGAGTCTAGCAAGCGCGCCAGCGTCAGGCGTTGTCCCGCGTCGCTGTTGCCGCGCCAATCCTCCGGCGCCTTGAAAATCTCTTTGCCGTCTTTCATCAGCGCATATTCAACGCCGACCGAAGGCCGCAGCGTCGTCTGATCGATCCCGGCGTTGTAAATCTGCATGTAGATGCCGACCGGCGTCCCTTTGTGATAAGTGCCGGACACATTGGGAATGACTTTGACGTTGCCGATCGTGAACATGCCGACGGCCGGCTGATCGCCGAGCCCTTCGAGTTTCGCAGCCAACACCAAAGTTGACGTCGACAGTTTGGCCGTGTCGTATTTGGGTACGACAAATCCGACGTGCCGAACTCCCGTTGCTCCAGAGGCCACGTCACGAACAATTACGTCGACGCGATAGGTGCCGGGAGCAAGCGCAACCGCTTTTTGATAAGCCGACTTGCGTTCTTTCGCTTCCGTCAACTCTTCCGGCGTTGCTCGCGTGGTGACTGGATCCTCAAAGACGCCTGCACGACGGCCCGAGACATGAGTAATCTTTCCGAAAATATTGAGGGTTGCTTCTTGCAGACCGCCGCTGTCTTTGAAGACCAGGTTCTGGTTATCGGTTTGAACCGTGAAGGCGGTAATCACGCGCTCGTCAGATTGGCGGAAGAAGTCGACGCGGACATCAAAATTAAGCGGATTGTCTTCGATGACCGGAGTATTTACCGCCGAAGCCAGATCGTTGAATTTGATCTGAGGCGGCCGCTGTAGATCCGCTAGAATTTGCAGACGCGAAAATGGACTATCCTGTTCACGCTGGTAGTTAGGCATACCGACGCCGCCGAGATTCGAGATGCGATCGCCCTTATTGGACAGTCCCATTTCTTCCGCGAGCGTGAGACCGGCGCCGGGCACGTGCAGCAGCGCATCCTTCTCGTCCGGGTTACGGGCGATGCGATACTCACCGCTTCCGGTCGGATCGACGAATTCGATCTCTACGCCTGAACCAACACCGGGGAGGTAGCGATAGAACCAGCGCTCGAAAGGATAAGTCGAGGTTGAGCCGCCGCCTTCATAGGATTCGCGATTGTAGGCTCCGCCCGAAGGATGGGATTCGGTCTCGTCGGGTTTGCCCCACATGATATAGATGCGGCCGCGATCGGTTTTCCATCCCGGAATGCCGGAAGCGTAATGCTCGTTGGCATAGGCGATGCGCTCGTAATATTCCTCGCGATACTCGTTTTCGTCGGTGTCGGGATCGGGATCACGTCGCCGCCAGAACTCTTCGATGAAACGTTCGCGCTCATCGTCGGTCTGGAGCTTCTTGAAGGCCTTCCGCTCTTCATCGGTGATGATGTAAGCGACGTCCTTTTCCAGCCAGTCTTTGTAAGCCTTATTCAGCTCGGGCTTGACGTTGCGCGTCTTCTCCGATGGATCCTGAGTCTTTTCGCTGTTCTTTTTTTGTGCGAGGCCTGAAGGAACGGCGAAAATGAGGGTTAAGAGAGCGACGGCCAAGCGGCCCGATCTGCGGTTTGACATAGCGAATTACTCCTCAGAAAGCATCGGGAAAAATTCAAAAGATTGCGCGCCGGTGCGTGGACAAATTGCCACCAATCGAATAACGAATTCTAGGTGTGGCTCGAACCAGAGTCAAGATGCGCGGAAAAGTGCCGTAAGTTGCCCTAAACAAATGAAGAAAGCCACGAAAAGGCACAGAAGGCACAAATAGGTAAATCAAACCTCCTAATTCAGAATGTATTTCTTAATTTGGAGTCTCTGCCCGCCAAAGTTAATCAGTAATCCATGCTCGATGCGAGAAGCGCGAAGATACCCCAGCAACTGCGCGATGTGTTCATCAACCACGGCTCGGCATGCTTTCACTTCAACAATCAACCTGTTTGCTACAAACAGGTCCACGCAAAGACGGCCTAAAGAAGTGCCGTCTTCATCAAAAACACCTAACTCGTGCTGTTGGATCACGGGAATACCCATCTTGGTCAATCGATGAGTAAGAGCGCTTTCATAAATCTTTTCAAGATGCCCGCTACGTAGGAACTTGTGGATTTGGAAGCTGGTTTCGCGAACGATGTCGCAAAGCTTATTAATGTCCTCGGACTGATCGTCAGTTCTGAGCAGCTTCTCGATCAGTCCAGTTCCGTTGTTATCTCGCTCCATCTCTTTATCTCGCTCCAACTTTTGTGCCTTTTGTGCCTTTTCGTGGCTCATCTACCCAGTCTGCCGCGCTCGGCCGCAAATCCACGCGACCACAATCGAAATGGCGTAGAGGGCAAACATTGGCGCGGCAAATAACAGCATGTTAGGCACGTCGTTGGTCGGCGACAAAACTGCGGCCACGATCAAAATGACGATGACGGCGACCCGCCACACTCGCAGCATCCATCCTGCCGTTACCAGGCCAATGCGTGCCAGCACATAAGTGATTGCCGGCATCTGAAAAACCAGCCCCATGCCGAGCATCAGCAGAATGATGAAATCGAAATAGTCATCGGCCTTCAGCAGTAGGCGAAAATCCTGACCCAAGCCGAGCAGGTACTTGGCCGCGGGCGGAAAGATAAGGTAGTAAGCACACGCTGCCCCAAGCACGAAGAAGATGGTGGAAAGCGCGATGAACGGCGTCACGTATTTCCGTTCGTGCGGATACAGTCCCGGAGAGACGAACGCCCAAATCTGCCAAAGCAGAAACGGCACGGACAATCCAATCGCCGCATACAACGAGACTTTGACATACAGCGCGAAGGGCTCGATCGCCGTCGTCACTACCAGTTTGTCGTTGGGGTCGGGCAGCTTGTCGTATCCCTTGCTCAAATCGACGGGCAACTTCACGT
>QHXG01000631.1:0-285 GCA_003222845.1 Acidobacteriota bacterium
GCCGTTGCCGCTGATGTTGAAGTTGCTCGATGCCTGCGCGCTCGCAGTGTTTTGAATGTAATTAGAGGAGCCAGGTGTCGGTGTCCGGGCGTCAGATAAGCGCGAGTCATTTGTCTGCACGTATTGGCTGGCCGCGATGCCGCCCAACTGCGTCGCATTCGTCGCGGTCGAGGCGTTGGTTGCATTGGTCGCGTTCGTTGCCGTGTCAGCGGATGAAGCATTCGCGCTGCGAATTGCGTACGGCGTCGAGGTCACTTGCTGGCGCGGTGTGAGCAAGGTGAATGA
>QHXG01000631.1:433-3604 GCA_003222845.1 Acidobacteriota bacterium
AGCGCAAACTGCAAATCATAATTTCCATTCGCCGCCGTGCCGCCGTCCGTCAGCCGGCCCTGGTAGATGAAACTGCTCGTCTGCGCGAAGACTGTGCTCGCGCCGGCGAACAAACAAAGCACCATGAACAGTGCGCCAACAAAATGCTGTCGCGCGGCTTTCCCTCTCCCTTTGGGAGAGGGCCAGGGTGAGGGTGCGCAGCTTAGAGAAAAAGGAAAAAAGAATGTCGAGGTGGTTCGCGTGCGCGCTAAACCCTCACCCCAACCCTCTCCCAAAGGGAGAGGGCGTTTCTTGTTCTGCAATCTGTTCATCATCTTTCTAACTCCTGATCCTGAGAACGTGAGCGGCTCGGCCGCCTGATGTGCGGTGGCGGCTATGCCCCACCGAAACACTTCCTTCCAGTTCAACCGGGGCTGCGCCCCGAATTTGGAGCGTAGCCCCTAAATCGACGAGAGCATCTTCCCGGAAGGTCAGAGACTGTCAGAGACCTTCCGCACATCAGCCGGCATAGCCGAAAGACCAATCAGCTCTCGATCCAAAGCGCCGTCGCCGCTTCGCTCTGCCGGCGCACTCCAAATCACGGAACACTAAAGCCCTTCAGCGGATTTCCGTAGAACGCGTCTGTCTTCCATGCCATTCGGTCCCACGGGCCATCCTGGTCTCCAATTACCTGCACCGGTACGATGACGCGATCGCTGCCGAGCTTGTTCGCGGTGGCAATACCGTTGTCCACAAGTTTTCCTTCGGCATCGACCGCGAATTTGAGCGAGCGGATCAGGTGGCCTTGATACATCACCTTAATTTCATAATCGCCGGGGTTTTCGCTGAACAGGTACATCGGCCCGAAAATGCCTTCGGTCCTGTTTGCGGTTTTGTCCCAGGGCAGCACACTGTAGAAGGTGCACTTCCAACGCGTCCAAATGAATTGGCCTGCCGGTGTGGTGGACTGTGTCGGATTGTGTTGCACCTCAGTGGTGCCACAGCTTGGTTTGCTTACCTCCGCCCCGTTGTAGTAAACCTTGCCGACTTCCTTCCCGCCGTGGAAAAGATGGGGCTCGGCGAACCCTGACGATTCACCGCGCGTCCAGAACGCGAGGCTGAACTTAGGCTTGGCCCAACGCCTTGGATCATCGCGGTCCCACCGATCCTCAGGTTCATAAAAGACGTACCCGATTGGCAGGTTCCAATCGTGATCCACGTAATAGACGAAATGGTTAGCGGCGTTTGGGGCCTCTTCGTTGGAATGGACTTTCGCGACTTTCATCTTGCCGGTGAAGAGCGTTTGGTCGCCGCCGGCAAGCTCATTTCGCATGCGTATGGAGAAGTTCACTGGTCCGATGTAGGTGATGCCTTTGTCTTCGGGAATTTCTCGAGCTCCGCACTCGGTCTTCGACGAAAAACCTTTCTGTGTCTCCTCCGTTTTGCAATCGAATTTCACCCAAGGCCCGCTACCCGGAATAGTGAATTCAACGTAGAGTTGGCTGCCGCTGGCGATGGGCCCGTTGACGCGATACTCAATCTTGGGCACCCAACTCCAGACGTCGTAGTTCTTCCGGTAGACGCTGAAAGTGAAAGCTCTCACCTGAACAGAGTCTTTCGCGACGGTTGGCTGGTCCTCGCCGCCAGCAGCGGTCGTCGGTTTCGTCTCGTTACGACTTTCCGGCTGCGGTTGAGCCGGTTGCGGTTTCGGGTTAGAAGTTGGCTGCGCGGTTTCCGTTGGCGCCGGCTGCGGCTTCGGTTTTGAAATCTTCGGAATCTTTATCGGAAGCTGCGCCAAAGCCGTTTGAACCCCGAACAGAAACATGAACGCAAACATGATCAGCGAGCGCTTTCTCATCTTGATCCTTTCTCCTTGTAGAGTTTTCACATGCCTTCTATTCAATTCTGACCAGCTTGCAGAATTTCAAATCCGCACCGGCCTCGCCATTGAAAATGCCTCTCACCGTTATGTATTGCGCTCCCCTGATCTTCGAGAATTGCTCGGCTTGGTCCTTACTGAACCAACAAGCAACTTGTCTTGTGAGCTTGGCCTCCTTTTCTTCCAGGAAGACCGAGCCCTGATCATGGCCTGACTGCGGCAGCGTCGCGGCAATCAGCGCGTAGCCTCTGACAGTGATTTCTTTGCCATCGTATTTGCGGCGCACGCTGGCACTCGATCTCTCGTAATCGTCAGCCAGAGTGCGTGCCGAAACTGACGAAGGCTCCTGCGACGACGCTGGTTGACAGCTCGTCAGGATCGCCAAACTAAGCAACACGAAACCTAACCGCAGAGGGCGCAGAGGTTCACGGAGAGGGACGTAAAGGATGTTTTTCTCCGCGGCCTCTGCGAAAACCTCGGCGTCCTTTGCGGTAAATTTTGGTCTCATGGCCACCCTCAATTGATTTCTCCACGACTGAATCGGTGTTAGAATTACGCCCAATCGCCGATCCCGAATTGGGCCACGTTACGCATGAGGATTTGAAAAGTCCTGAGGAATCCATAAGGAAGTTCTAAGTAAGTTCTAAGGGCGAAGATGTCTCTAGCAATCAACCATTTCTATAAGTTCGGAGAGTTCATCGTCGACGGCGATCAAAAGGTTCTGCTGCGAAATGACAGTCCTTTGCCTCTGGCTCCAAAGGTCTTCGACACACTGCTGATTCTGGTAGATAGCGGCGGCCGGATTGTCGAGAAGGAACAGTTGATGAGTCGTCTCTGGCCCGATAGTTTTGTCGAAGAATCAAATCTCACCTTTAACATTCAGCAACTCAGAAAAGCGCTCGGGGATAGTGCCCGCCAACCGCGATTCATCGAAACCGTGCCGCGTCGCGGATATCGTTTTATTGCCGAAGTGAAACAGGGGTTCGACAACATTGTCGCCACGACTGAGATAACCAAGTCCGCTGCAGCCGCAATTCCACGCGCGTCAAGGAGAACCTATTTGTTCGTTGCCGCCGCGGCAGTTCTGGCAATCAGTTCGGCGGTGATCGCTTTCCGGTTCGCGCAAAACAGACGTGCATCGTCGTTGTCTGCGCCGATTCTGTCGGCGCCGTTCAAGTCAGAAAAGTTCGCAAATCCCGGGAGCGTGAATGCCGCTATCACACCCGACGGCAAGTATGTCGCTTACACGAGCGAAACCGGTGGCAAAGAAAGTATTTGGTTACGCCAACTCGAAACCTCGGAGAATATTCAGA
>QHXG01000632.1 GCA_003222845.1 Acidobacteriota bacterium
ACCTTATTCACCGTCACGGCGGAAACCTTGTCCGGCAATCCTCCGTGAAGTGCTGCTTGCCGCGCCGGATTCTGACCCAAACCGGCTTGAATCACGCAACCCATGATCACTTCATCAACGTCTTCGGGTTTGACGCCCGCGCGTTTCACGGCTTCGCGCACCACTATGGCGCCAAGTTCGGTTGCTTTGAAGCTCTTCAGCGCGCCCAGAAATTTTCCCACCGGCGTGCGCACTGCGCTGATAATTACTGCATCTTTGATTGATGACACTCTATTCAGTTAATCCGTTTATGAACTGATTTAGCATTACTGTTAATCGGAATGGGTGTCAAGCAAGCGAACTCGTTTCAGAACCGAATCATTTTCCATTTGTCATTTGACATTTTTCATTTGCCATTTATGACCGTGCCTTTGTCAGTGCGTTGGTCGATACTCCGCAAGGGCCTGTCTTAGAAGGTAACTGACAAATGACAAATGACAAATGGAAAATGACAAATAGTCCGTGCTAGACTCGCTGCTTGCAATTCAACCCCTTAATTAATCAGGCTTACCGAACCAACTAATCATGCAGGCATTGATTCTCGCGGGAGGGAAAGGCACACGGCTGCGTCCGCTGACTGTCTACACGCCGAAACCGATCGTTCCTATTTGTAATCGTCCGTTTCTGCTTTATCAAATCGATACTCTGCGGCGCGCCGGCGTCACCGACATCACGCTCTCGCTTTCCTATCAGCCGGAAAAGATCGAACAGCAACTCGGCGACGGTTCCGAGTTTGGTGTGAAGCTTAAGTACACCGTCGAGTCGCAACCGATGGGCACTGCGGGCGCGTACAAATTTGCCGAGGATTTGATTCGCGAACCCACCGTTGTCTTCAACGGCGATGTCCTCACTGACCTGGATTTGAAAACCGTCATTCGTGAACACAAGGATCGCAATGCGCTTGCTACCATCGTCCTGACACCGGTCGAAGATCCGAGTGCCTACGGCGTCGTGGAAACTGAAAGTGACGGACGTGTTCGGCGTTTTCTCGAGAAGCCCAAACCTGACGAAACGACTTGCAAAAACATTAATGCCGGTACATACATCCTGGAACCGAAAGTGCTCGACCTTATTCCGCCAGGCGTAAGTCATTCATTCGAATACGGGCTCTTTCCGAAGCTGTTGGAGAAAGGCGAACTGTTCTTCGCACACATCCCACAACGAACCTACTGGATGGACATTGGCACGCCCGCGCGCTATCTCCAGGCGCATCTTGATCTACTGGCGAATCGCGTGACGCGTATACACATAAAGAATCGGCGTGGCACGTTTGATTCGGCTACCCACGCAGAAATCGACGAACTCTCGATGATCGCCGACGAATGCACAATCAAACCGGGCGCGCAAATCATCAACTCGGTCCTGGGTCGCGGTTGCTATATCGAAGAACGCGCCCGAATCGAGAACTCGGTGATCTGGAGCCACACGCGCGTCGGCACACTGGCGCAGGTAAGCAACGCCATCATTGGCCGCGGCTGCCATGTCGGGCGGTCAACGATCGTCGGACCGGGCGCAGTCCTGGGCGACAAGACGTCGTTGACGGATTACACTAAAATGGGAAGCTCCTGACTTTGCGTACTTTGCGCCTTTGCGTGAACCGTCGTTACAGTACCCGGAGCGGTAGCGATGGGATCTATCCGGAACAAATTGGCTCGATGGACCGGGTCGCTACCGCTCGCCGTACTGTAACGAAGACTTACGCGAAGCCCGCAAAGGAGAATCAACGTTCATGAACTGGGACATCTTTCGCGCCTACGACATTCGCGGCGTCTATCCGGACGACATCGACGAAGAAGCGTATTATCGCATCGCCAAGGCTTACACCTATCTATTTCGACCGAAGACGATGGTGGTAGGCATGGATGCGCGTGAATCTTCGCCGAAGTTGAAAGATGCGCTCACCTCAGGCTTTGTAGACGCGGGCGTGAAGGTTGTGGATATCGGCGGCATTACGACGGATATGCTCTATTTCGCCGTCGGCTCTTCCGATTGGTCGGGCGGCATCGTCGTTTCCGCTTCGCATAATCCGCGACAATACAATGGCGCCAAGATGGTTCGTGAAAAGGCGGCGGCGATCTCTTCGGACACCGGGCTCTTCGACATTCGCGACGCGTTGAAGGCCGAGAAAGACAAGGAAGTTTCTTCAGACAAGAAAGGAAAAGTCAAACAAAAGGATGTGCTCACGGATTACATCGAACACGTGCTGAGTTTTATCGATCGAGAAGTCATTAAGCCATTCACTTTCATTGGCAATGCCAACTTCGGCTACGTCAGCAGTGGGGTCGCAATGATTGCCGAAAAGTTGGGCCTTAAATTAATTCCCCTCAACTTCGAACCGGACGGCACTTTTCCCAAAGGCCCACCCGATCCAATGCTGCCCGCAAATCGCGCCGAGACTGAGCAGCTAACAAAAGAATCAGATGTGGCGTTGGCGGCGATCTGGGATGCCGACGCCGACCGCTGCATGTTCCTCGACGAGAAAGGCAATTTCATCTCAGGCGCTTATGTGACCGCTTTACTCGCGGACATTCTGCTGACAAAACACGGCAACGATAACAAAGTCATTTTTGATCCACGTGTGATTTGGCCCACGATCAAAGTTTGCGAACGACACGGCGCGCAGCCGCTCATCTCGAAAAGTGGCCATGCTTTCATCAAAGAACGCATGCGAAAAGAGAACGCCATCTTCGCCGGAGAAATGAGCGGCCATTATTACTTTCGCGAAAACTTTTACGCTGACAACGGAGTCATTCCCTTCTTGCTCGTGGTTGAGTATCTCTCCCAAACCGGAAAGTCATTTTCTGAAATGATGCAATCGTACATGGCGGGTCACTTTATGTCCGGTGAATTGAACTATCGCGTCGATGACGTCAAGAAAGTCATTGACGCAGTGCAGAGCAAGTTCAGCAAAGAAGGCACCGAAGATTTCACCGATGGGTATTCACTTGAGACGACAGATTGGCGCTTCAACATTCGTCCTTCGAACACCGAACCGCTGCTGCGTTTGAATATCGAAGCACGGCAAGATGGATTGGTAGAGAAGATTCGCGCTCAGGTTGAATCAATCATAGGCTCGAAGCCCCATTAGCAGACAGCGGGGGCAGGCCCACCTTCCTGACCTTTGAGGTAGCCACCGTGCTCATTGCTAATTGCGGTATCAGCATTTGATCTAAGGAAACCAAATGCGCGTGATAATCTCTCAGGTCAGGAAGGTGGGCTCGCCCCGCCTCTTTTTTAGTTGAATGCCCGAACTGCCAGAAGTTGAACATGTCGTCCGCGCTCTGCGCCGGGCGATTGTCGGTCGCCAAATTGTCGCGAGTCAGATCAAGCTTCCAAAGCTAATAACTCCACTCAAGCCCGCTCAATTTAA
>QHXG01000051.1:0-266 GCA_003222845.1 Acidobacteriota bacterium
GAAATTGCTTCATGTGGCTCTGATCAGGCATGCATCGTACTTAAGCGCATCAACGTTTCAGCTTCGTTCTTCCTTTCGATTGAATTTCAACAAACGGGTTATCTGGTTGAGCGCATCTACAAGGCGGCTTTCGGCAATCTGCCGAGCGCGCCCGTGCCGATTAGGTTCAGCGAGTTTCTGCCGGACACGCAGAAGATTGGCCAAGGAGTAGTGGTAAACGTCGGGAACTGGCAACAGCAGTTGGAGAATAACAAGCAGGCTTTCGC
>QHXG01000051.1:360-17376 GCA_003222845.1 Acidobacteriota bacterium
TGAGTTCGGTTCAGAAGCGAACACCAGCGACGCTGGGGCGCGGGCGCGTGCGCTGCGCGACGTGGGGGAGAATTCAATCTTGAACAGCCAGGAATTCAATCGCGCGTTTGTCTTGATGCAATACTTTGGTTATCTGCGGCGCGACCCGAACGCTGCGCCGGATTCAGACTTTTCGGATTACAACTTCTGGCTGAACAAGCTCAATGCCTTCAATGGCAACTATGTAAGCGCGGAAATGGTCAAGGCGTTCATCACCTCGACTGAATATCGGCAGCGGTTTGGGCCGTGAAAACAGTAGGCAGAAGGCAGTGGGCACAAAGCAGAGAAAGACAAAGAGCAGGAATTGGCGACAATCGAACGGCGAAAGCGAATCCATTGCGAGCCGTTCGGCTACTCGCTACAATGGATTTCAAAGACATGTGCGAGGTTGGAGTATGGATCTGACATTCACGGCTGTATTTGAAGAGGTCTCGGACGCAGAAGGTGGTGGCTTTGTTGCTTATGCGGAAGAGCTGCCGGGGGCCATCATTCAAGGCGAAACGCTCGAAGAAGCACGCGACAATCTTTGTGACGCCATCGAAGTATTGCTGGAGGCTAACCGCGCTCTTGCTCAGCAGTCACAGGCCGGACGAAACGCGATTTAGTCGTCGGCAGCAGAAACATCGCCATCATCATTGTAGGAATCAACCTCTCCAGTCCCGGCAGGCTCATCGCTCGATTCCAGCTTTTCAGCTTCGTCGCCGCTCGCTTTCCCTTTGGCAATCAGCTTGCCGCCGGGATCGAATTGGAGTACGCCGTCGCGTATCCTCACCTGGGTTAATGGGAAGGCGGTTTTGAGGCCGGCTTCACTGAAGAGTTTCTCGATTCGATAATTGATGTCGCTGCGAATCTGCACGTGGCGGCGGGGGCGATTGGTCCACACCAGCAAGCGAAAATCGTTCGACCAGTCGGCTAAGTCCATGAACTGCACCTTCGGCGCCGGGTCCTCTAAAACATTATCGATGCCTTCGGCCGCTTGCAGCAAGGTTTTGGTTACCAGTTGGACATCGCAGGTGGTATCGACCTTAAGCGGAATGGCAATGCGCGCGCGGGGGTCGCCGTAAGACCAATTGATCAAGCGGTCCTTCACCATCTTGGAATTGGGCACGATAATCGAGATGCGATTATTCGTCATGATGATCGTCGTCCGCAGGTTGATGCTTTGCACGTCGCCTTCATCCTTGCCGATGGTGATGCGATCGCCTACGCGCACCGGTCTTTCAAACAACAGAATGAAGCCGCCGGCTAAATCAGAAGCGATGTCACGCAGGCCAAAGCCGATGCCAACCGACAGCGCGGTGAAGAGTACTGCGATCGAAGTAAGATCGATGCTGAACGAAAATTTGAGCGCCCACAGAGCGCCGAGCGCGATAATGACGTACTGCGTGAGCCGCGCCAGCGTGTAGCGCAGTCCCGGTTCGAGGTATGCCTTCTTCGTAATCTGGCGTTCTATCAGCCGGCTCAGCGTTCGCGAGAGTGTCACCGCGAGAAAAAGAATGATCAGGCCGCCTGTCAGCGTAGTCACTGAAAACTCCGCATTGCCCACTTTGAATTGATGAGCAAGGTAGCCCGCAACTCTGCTGAAGACGCCCTTCCAGCTTTGCCAGAACTCCCTTATGCCAAGTATGACGGCAACGGAATTTATTTCTGCGACGATCATTACAATGCGCCAAACCCTGGCGAGGACAACACTTACACCGCAGTTCTTAGCGGCCGACTAATTCTTCAAAATGTAAAGGGGCTTAAACCTATCGTACCATCAGCGATTGGCAAATAAAACTTGCTGGCTGTTTATCAAGGATTGTAGTTACATTCGCGTGGATGTCCGCCTGGACGCCGACGGTAATCCTCGCGTGCTCGACGTCAACCCGAACCCCGAGTTGTCGACCGGCGTCGGGATTCATCGTGCGGTTGCGGAAGCTGGTTGGTCCTGGGAACGCTTTGTCAAGCAACAGATCGAGTGGGCGAGAGTCTAAGTAGCCAAAGCATAACCATCTCCCAACAGCAACGGAGACAGGTTGGGCGCGGCAGCGATCTGGTTTACAAGGCTCGTGTTAAGGTTTAAATCCGACGCTCTCCCACAGCTTGGCCGAATCAAACAATCGTCCCTGCGTCACCACCAACCTCACCCTTCGGATGTTGCTGATGTTGTCCAGCGGATTTGCGTCCAAAACAATGACGTCGGCGCGCTTGCCCGCTTGAATTGTTCCCACTTCATTCTCCAACTTCATCACTCGTGCGGGTGTGATTGTGGCTGCCTGAATCGCTTCCAGCGGCGTCAAACCTGCTTTCACATAAAGTTCTAATTCGCGATGCAGCGTGTGGCCCGGCACGCCGACGTCCGTTCCGGCGACGATGGGTATACCCGCTTTGTGCAGCGCGCCGATGAGCTTCAGCAATGTGTCTATGACCATCTGCAATCCTTCAACTTCACCGGCTGGCCCGCCTTTCTTACGTATCTGCTCGACTAGTTCCGGCGCGACCTTTGTCAATCCCGGTTCGAAACTTTCAATCGGCGTTTCTTTAGGGTGAATCATTAGCTCCAGTACAGCGACCGTAGGGTCTGTGACGGTGCCATGTTCCTTAAGAAATCGGAGCGCGTATTTCGAGTCTGGCGACTCCAAATCAATGGACACTTGTGGCTGACCGGGATCGCCCTTGGGAAAGAACGCGCTCCCCACATAATTGAGATGATTAATTTGATCCATGCCGGCTTCGACTGCCTGAAGCGCGTTCATGCCTTTTGGGACATGACCGGTTACCGTCATGCCCAGCCGATGAGCTTCAGCCGTAATTGCTTTCAAAGTCTCCAGCTTGACGTGATCTCTAATTTTGATTTGTTCGAAACCGGCATTCTTATAATGCTGCACCGCCGCGCGCGCTTCTTCAGCCGTCTCGACTTGAACATCGAATGAATGAAACTCGTTTTTGCCATCGATATAGCCGGCCAAGAGCATTTGCGGGCCAAGCCCCTGTCCTTGCTTTGCGGCATCACGCAACGCAGTGTCAAACTCGATGTCATTACCAACGTCGCGCGCGGTGGTAATTCCAGCGGCGAGATACGCCGGCCCAAACTCGACCTGATAAAAATGCGAATGCATGTCCCAAAGACCGGGCAGCAGGAATTTTCCGCTGGTGTCTACGATCGTTGCCGGATCAGGAATTTTGATCTGCGCGCGCGGCCCGGCGGCAATTATGCGATCGCCTTGAATCACCACGACGGAATTTGTGATCGGAGGTTTTCCAGTTACATCAATCAAAGTGCCGCCGAGCAAGACCAACGGAGTCTTGCTTTTAGGACTCAATCGATCCGCAAGCTGCGTCAGCCGATCAATTCCATCCTCCACAGTTCTTTTAATGAAAAAGGACAACGCCGAGTCATAGCCGTCTCGGATCGCATATAGATTCGTCTCAACCTCGCTGCCCAGATTAACGGCGGCTACAAGGCGATTTTGTGAATCAAACCAGAGTGTTTGACGGCCCCAGCCTCCGTTCCATTTGCTGCCGCTAAGGTGATAGCGATCAAGGACCGTCGGTTTTCCTGAAAGCGTGACCGAATCGTGGCCACGAAACTCAATGAACGCTTCGCCACCTGGCAAGAGCGCAAGTGAATTCTTCCGCCCGTGCAATTGCCAATAGCGAACCAGCATCATCTCCATCGTCACCGGCACGTAAGTGCCTAGCGTGAAGAAATTTTCTGGTACTGGTACTTGTGTGACGCGTACGTTTCCACCGACTGCGCCGGTCTTCCGTTTACCGCTGGCGCTGTCGCGCACAGTTGCGATCTTTTCTTCAACCGTAATCGCGGTGTTGATATCGACCTCTAGCGGTCTAATTCCTTTGATTTCAAACAGCTCGGGAGTTAAGTCACCCTTTGTCCGCAAGGTGGCCGTCAGCGAAGGCTTCTTCTCTTCACCCATGAAGGGGAGATCGATCTTTGCCTGGACTATCAGACCGTTCTGAGTGCGGCTGATTTCGTAGGTTTCCTCACCTCGTATCTGCTTCGTTTCGTATACGCGAAACTTGCCGCTCTCGATTGCTTGCGCGGTGATGCTTCCTTGACGGGCCGGCCCACCAGACTTCACTTGAGTTTTGACGGCAGTCCCAAACACCGATAGGACCAACAAAAGGATTGATACACTTGCAAACCGTTTCATGGTTAATCTCTATTCTTACACTTACTGTCATCTGTTTCGCATAAAATGCGCAAGATGGACGCCTCTGTTTTCCGCGGCTTGTTAGACACTCGCAGATAATTCACTGAAACAATAAGACGGACGGTATTAGACGAGTGATAACAAGCGAAGTTCAGGCCACCGCACCAATCCAAGAGTCGATGGTTAATCATAAGTTCAAATGGAAGGAACTTTTATCCTGCAGAAAGGTCTAAGTGCTTGCGGTCTTAGCTGGTCCTGAAGGATCTGAACTGGGTTGAAAAAGTTCGCAGTATCACTGCTCCTGCTAGCATCTAGCTTTCCGTCTACCGCCCAACAATTGGTCGTTGAATCACACTTTGCCTTTACCCACGTTACAGTAATTGACATGACTGGCGCTGCGCCCAAACCTGACATGACGGTTGTCATAAAGGGTAACCGCATCACGGCCTTGGGACGAACCGGGCAAGTACATGTGCCGCGCGGAGCACTGATTGTAGATGCGGCAGGCAAGTTTCTGATTCCGGGCCTGTGGGACATGCACGTTCACTTCACGGAAACCGAAAGATCGTTTCCGATGTTCATCGCCAACGGTGTGACGGGCGCGCGCAACATGGGCGGCGATCTGGATGACCTGCTTCGCTGGCGAGCCGAGGTCGTTTCCGGGAAGCTCGTGGGACCGCGCATTGTCACCTGCGGCCCAATCATAGATGGACCACAACCGGCTGCTCATGGCCCAACGATTGTCGTCAGCAACGCCGCTGAAGGCCGGCAGGCAGTCGACATGCTCAAGCAGCGAGGCGCGGACTGTGTCAAAGTTTACGACCGTCTGCCACGCGATGCCTACTTCGCAATCATTGATGAGTCTAAGAAGCAACGGATGCCTGTTGTCGGGCACGTGCCTGTTGCCATCACATCGGTCGAGGCCTCTGATGCCGGACAAAAAAGCATTGAGCATCTGGGCAGTATTCTGGAGGCGGCCTCAACTATCGAAAGCGAATTGCAGCAATTAGAAAAGGCTTCAGCGCCACCCACTGACCCATCTGAGTTTCCCCGCCGAATAGCAGCGCGCGGCGCGCGTATGCTCGACGCATACGATGAGCAGAAGGCGAAGCAAATTTTCGCCCACTTCATTCAGAATCAAACGTGGCAAGTGCCAACGCTTGAAATCAAGTGGACGCAGACATTTATTGACGACCTCAGCAAAGGCGGCGACCCACGTTTGAAATATGTCCCGCAATCTGAGCAGCAATGGTGGAGCCCGCAGAAAAACTTCTTCGCGCGTTACCGCACACCTGAGTACATCGTTTTCAAGAAGAGACTTTTTCAAAAAGAGCTGGAACTGGTGGGCGCGATGCATCGTGCGGGCGTCCCGTTCATGACCGGAACCGATCTAAGCGGCGCTTATATCTTCGCGGGTTTTAGTTTGCATCATGAGTTGGAGATGTACGTGCAGGCGGGCTTTTCACCGATGGAGGCGCTACAGGCAGCTACGCGTAATCCCGCAATGTTTCTCGACGAGCTGAGTTCACAGGGCACTGTTGAGACCGGGAAGATTGCCAATCTGGTCTTGCTTGATGCAAACCCGCTCGACAACATCAGTAATATCAAACGCATTGATGCGGTGATACTGAACGGAAGTTTCTTTCCAAAAACAGCTTTGCGGATGATGCTGGCAAACGTAGAAAAGGCTGCGAATGCAAAAAGCAACTGAAGCAACGAGCGCAGTCAGCCGCCTGCCGAATGATTTGTAGCTGATTCCCCTGTCAGGTCAAGAGAAACAGCCTGCGGCAGCGCTCAGAAGTCTCTTGAGTTCTCCACCGTCGGTAAACAGTCTTATTCTGAGCGCGACCACCAAGCGAGTTGCGCTCACTTGTTTGAAAAGCGCTTTACCTCCGGAGGCAAACGCGTGATAGCGAACGCAAGGCCGCTGCTTTCACTGCCGGCGAGGACCTTAATTGAAAGCGAACCACTTACAGATCGGGTTTGATCCGGAAGTGTTTTTTCGTCCACCAGCACCACGTGTTCACCGGGCGGCAGATCGCCGATCAGAAAGTAGCCATTCGCATCGGTCATAGTGTCCCGGCCGCTGCCGGTCACGATACGCACGTCGGCCAACGGTTGTTCGCCTTCGTCAAGCCGGCCATTCTCGTTCAGATCCAGCCACACTACGCCACTGATGCGGCCGGTACGAACGAGTCGGAAATCAACCACCGAGTCTCGTTTGGAAACCAATGCGACCTGCTGCTGCGCGCCATCCAGCAGCGTCAGGTCGGCGCGAACTGACAGGAGATCCAAGTAGACTGAATGCTCTCCTGTCTGGACAGTGTCGATGCGAAAATTGCCATCCGCGCCGGTCACAACATAACGGTTGCCGTCCACGCGCACTTTCACATTCGCCTGGGGCAGATCGATATCGGGATCGAAGCGACCGTTGAGGTTTAGGTCCTGATACACGCGTCCATAGACCGCTCCGTAGGAATTTACTTCCGCCACTGGTCCGCTAATCGCGCGCCCGGCCCGGTGCGATGAGAACAGGAACCCTCGTAAACTGACCAGCAGCGTCGGACCTGTCTGAGTTCGCAGATAGCTGAATTGCAAGGTGCTCTGTCGCGGCAAACGCACGGATACCGACGCGTTCTCCGTCGTCCGCAAAGATGACGTTGCGCTACGCATATAACCCAGACCGCCGCTGATGCTTAAATGCTTGCGCAGCAGGTTCGACAACTGCCACGCCGCCGTTCCACTGACTAAACCACGACTGCCAATCCCCTGACTGATCTCGAATGTGTTCGATTCGTTGATCCGAATGTTGGCGCCGGCCTGTACGTTTAATGAAGCTGGGCCGAACGTCTTAACGCGCGTGGCGTTCACAAACAGGCGCCAACGCGAAAATTGTTTGGCGGCGCTGGCTAAGGTGAAAGCTGCCTTCTTCAATTGCGGGGTACTGCTCTGCGTGTGTGAAAAGAACACCGTGGGCCATCGAACGCTCGGGGTTAGATTCAGGGAAGCCGTCTCGAACCGATTGAACTCACCAGCTCGGCCAGGCTTCGTTGCGGTGCTGCCGCCAAGTGAAGCGGTGATCCACTTTCTTGGATGCCACGTTACATCCCCGGCGACAAGGTTGGTTGGCTCGAGCAATCCACTCTGCGCGCTGAGAAAGTTTCGGCCTACATATGTGTATCTTCCTTGCACAATCAGTTGATCAGTCAACGGCAAAGACCCGGAAAGATTAACGGCTCCGGCTGCACCGTCGACGTAAACCCCATCGCGACTGAGTCCGGAGAATTCACCCGCTCCGAGATCGGCTTGAAAGCGTTTGCCGCCGGAAGCGAAGCGAACGCTGCCGGTGGCCAGTTCGCCACGCCGACTCGGTCCGGCAAAATGCATGGCGCCTGACGAGAAAAGCAAATCGTGTCCAGCGGGAACTTTTGCGTAAGAGCCCGCAGTCACATAAGCGCCAAAGACATTTGTATCGTAGTGGAATTGCGACCGCCGCGGTTGCGTCTGCTGCAGCGAGCCGTCCCCCGTTACATCAGCCGGCGCAAACAAAACTGGTATTATTGTTCCCGACATTGCGCGACCGGCAAACACGTTCAATCGCACTGGGCCAACAGGTAATTCCGCCGACGCACCACGCATCGTGTTAGACATAAACTGAAGGTCAGTGCCCGTGCCAAAGTCGCCAAGGACGAAGGCCCGCCCGCCCGGCCGCTCCAATCTGAAATAGCCGCCATGAAGATTCGTTAGGCGCGACTGCGCGGTTCCACCATCGAAATTCGTCAGAAAAGTGAAACGCCCGTCACCCAACCGCCCGCTGCCGCGCAGCGTCAGGTTGTGATCGAAGAAAGAAGTGTAACGGCTGGCGTTGTAATCGTATTCAAGCTGGTAAAGCTCGATTCGCGCGTGTTCAGTGCCCGGTCGGACTGTACCGGCTTGCGTGCCACCGCGCGTGATTCTGATCGCTCGTCCTTCCTCTCGTTGGATCGAAACATCAAGAAGAGCGGCGACAATCTCGACTGGCAGCATTAGTTCCTGAACATCAGGCGGAAAAACAATGTCTGCCGTGGCCGAGATGGCCAGGGTGACGGAACCATTCTCGCGGACTTGATTTAGCTGGGCGCTGAATTCCGCCACAATGCCGCCCTGTCGGCGCACTGTGACTACACGCGTCGTTGCGTCAGATTGGATCGAATCTCCGAGTGCGCGCGCGATACTGGCGATCGGAAGTAATAAACGGCCGCCGCGCTGTTGCGCGGAACTATTCGGACCCGCCAGAGTCTGGCCGTTCACAATAATTACCGTTCCTTCCGGAAAGCTGTTGCTTTGCGGCGCAGGATTGCTGGCATACGAATTTCTAACGAAGCCGTTTTGAGACGGCTTCGCGTGCGCGAGACCAGCCGTTCCCAATGTTGCTAGGAGCGTTAACAGCAGCACTGACGCCGAACCAAGTTTGATCATACTACGCGTATCCAGGCGAGCTTTATGCGAACCACAAAAAAAGCGCACTCTTGAAACATCGCTGGAAAGCTGGGTCATTAGTAGTTTTTCTAAGACAAGAATTCTGTCAGGGCAATTTAGCGAAGCGGCGTGGTTCTCAATATTGAACTGGCGTCAAATTCTGATTTAAGGAGACAAAGTCTTGAACTGGCTCAAATGTCGCAATTACTGGCTGGCGGCGGGTGTGGTACTTCTCCTGCCCTTCATGGTGCGGGGTCAGTCCCATTCTGCCCCAGTAACGATAAATGCCAGCGTCAGCGAAACAGTGGCCCTCTCGGTTGGTCAGGCCTTCGCTGAGAACAATGTACGAATTGAATCGCGTGGTGCGGGCAAGACGTTGGGATTGACGCTGTCAGGATCTTCGACTGATGTCATGGCCGTCCGCGTGCCAATCCTGATTCGTTCAAATACCAGTTACAGAATCTCCGCTTTGGTTCAATCGCAGACTGCGACGCTGATTAACTTCGCCGTAATTGGCGCGCGGTCGACTGGCAGGTTCGCAGCCATAAATGCCGTCGCAAGTCTCGATGTTGCGCGAGAGTTGGACAGCCGAAGCACGAACGGCAGGATGCAAACTGCTTTCATGCCTTTGAATCTCTCTTCCTCATTTTCAATTCTTAGCGGACTTCGCGTTTCTCTCGCCGGCACGCTAAGTTCAATGGATAATGCGCTGGAAGTGACCGTGTTAATTGCCGCGAAGCCAGCAGCGGGCGCGGATGACTGGACTCTTCATTTGATCCTGACAGCGTCACCTGGAAACGACTCCTAAAGCAGAGCGATCACACCTTTAGCGCTTAGGGCTTCGCTGGTTTGGCATCGCCCCGTGCGGACGAGGCATTGGCGGCCGCACTACCAACCACCAAATCTGTCACACCCTCAGTCGGCCTGCTGCCATCCTGGAAATCGACTCGGTACTTAATGTTGTAGACACCCGGCGCCAACGCCTTTTCGATTGTGAGAGGCTTAGCCAATTCCGAGCCTGCCAGCACTGGTAAGGATTCGTTCTCGGCCGATTCGGCTACGATTTGGCCGGCTGCATTAGTTATCTGCGCCGAAGCCACAGGCCGGATCGCGCTGTTGCCTTGATTTTTCAAAGTCGGAATCAAGCGCACGCTGTCGGCACTCGCCTCGGCGTGAAGATTCTCAAGGGAACCGCGGCGTGTCAACTGCCCCACTTTGATGTAAAAGACGGCCGCCATGCGGTAACGCACGACCATTTGCCGCCGATTTTGAATCAGCTTGATAGTGTCGGGTCGTTGTTCGACAATCAAGGCGCTCAGATGATCTCCAGGAGTCGCGTCCTTCGGAACGGAGATCGTTACACGAATTGAATGAACATTGCCTGGAGTTACCGTCGTCTCGGCCGGACTATAAATCAGCCAGCCGCTGGCCGAGTTGGGAAGCGTATTGGCTTTTTGAAATTCCACTTCTCCATTCCGATTAAGAGTCCAATCGTTCAAGCTTGCGACGATGCGCACGGGCTGCGAGTTTTCGGCCGCGTGATAATCGAGATCGACTACCACGGTAGCTTCTGTGCCCGGCCGCATTTCCATTTCAATTCGCGCAGGTGCTAACGAGATACCGCTACCGCTTTTTGGTGTGGATACGGCTTGAGGGGCGGTTTGCGCGACCACTGAAGCGGAAAAAACAACGAAAAGGCAGAAGCACAGAGCGATGCGATTTGTGGTTTTGGTCAGAGCTAGCATTCGGGTACCTCCATCTAACAAGGAACATTCGGACCTGCGGAAATGGTAAACGTCAAAGTTGCCGAGGACACGCCCGCGGCAAAAAACTGCGGCGTGATGGCGAAGATGGCGTCGAATATATACCCGTCGTTTGTCCCCCGGTTCGGGCCGTTGGTCTTCTTAAGCCGCGGCCCGCTCAAGATCACGGTCGCGCCGGCGATGTTCGACAGTGACGACTGATATGTCACCCGGCCATTGGCAGCTATCGTCACAGTGCTGGCAGGGTCGTTGTTGAACGGCGGATAAAAGATGTGGCTGCTCAGGGTGCAGACCTGCGACTGATTTCCCATCGCGCGAATGTTTGCGGCGCCAAAGCCGATGTCGGACGCCTGTATGGCCTGGGGATTCGCATTGCCCAATCCTGCCAGCGAGACGGAGACCTGGTAGGGCTGGGTGCTCCGGATCCCGATTGGCACAACCACCTTCACAATGGCGTTCGTATTAGCCGGCGATACTTCGCCGAAGTTAATCGTCACCACCAGATTGTTTAGCACGCTCGCGCTGCCCGTGACTGAGCCGCCGATCGTGCCTGTGATGGTCGGCTGGCCGCCGCTGCTGATGTCCAGCGCCTGCGCCGAAATCGTGGTGGCGGCGCAGGCGATGAGCAGGCAAAAGCAGTTCGCAGAAATGACGAAGCGCAGATTCATCGCTTATGGAGTCGTGACGGTGAAGGTCACCGAAACGGTTGTGCTTCCGTTCTCGTAGAACTGAGGCTTAACGGCGAAGATTGCGGGCACCGTAAGGCCGTTGTTGTTGCTGCGCGGCACCGCATTCAGGATGAACGCGCCATTAAGCGCGGTCGTCGACGCGGAAAAGGCGCTGAGATTAGACTTGACTGCGGTGTACTCATAGCGGCCGGTCCCCGCGTTGACCGAACCGTTGCCTGCCAGAGTTGGATCGCCCGACGTAGCGTTCGTGTCCGAGCCACCGGTGTTCACGCCCGTTCCCGAGCGCGTGACCGAGCCCAGGCCGAAGCCCACGTCAGTGTTCACAATTTTGTTGCTGGTCGAACCGGTGCTCGTCACCGTTGCGCTCATCGAAAGCACGTAGGCGGCGTTGCTCCTGAGCTTGAGCGGTACGGATGCTGTCACGAAACTGTTCGTGTTGCTGGGCCCAAGTTCACCGAGATTAATCGAGGCGGCCAGCGGATTGTCGACCACTCCGTCGGTAGTAATGCCACCGCCTGAGTTGCCGCTCAGCGTGATAGCGCCGCCTGAATTGAATTCGACGAATTTCGAAACTGTTGCGCTCATGCTAACAGTGCCGGTCGTGGTCTGCGCAAACGCGGTAGCCGCAAAAGCCACGAGCAATATGGTGAACAGGAGTGCTCGCATAATGATTGGTGTGGTTTTGGTGTCCATGATAGTGTCCTCTCGTTTTGGGGTTAAAGTGCTCGTCGCATGCCGCCGATAAAGTAGATTCGGTGGCATGCGGCGAGATATAAGGGATGGCCAACAAAAGTATCAGCACTTATGGCGCGGAGATCGTAAAGTTCGCGCTGATCGTGATCGCGGCCGCGGGATCGTAAAACTGCGGCTTGATCGCGAAGATTGCGGGCACTACCAGGCCGGCGCTGTTTGACTTAGGGGTCGTCTTATTAATTCTCGGCCCGGTCAAAGCAGCAGTCGACGAAGAGAAATCGTTCAGGGTGGAGTTCGAACCGGCAAAGACCCATCGACCATTAACGTCAGTCGAGCCACCAACCGTCGGATCGCCGGGCGTGGTGTTGGTGTCCGTGCCGCTGGCCAGATTGGCGGGCCGTGCGCTGGGATTCATGCCAAAACCTACGTCCGAGGCCTTCAGGCTGTAAGCCGTGGCACCGGCGCCGGAAACGCTGCCGCTCATCTTGAGCTGGTAGCTGACGTTGCTCCGGAGCTTGAGCGGCACGCTCAATTCCACAAAGCTGTTGGTGTTGCTCGGTCCTAATTCGCCCAAGTCAACGACCACCGCCAGCGGGGTGTCCACCGTACCGTCGGTGGTAACGCTGCCACCGGAGTTGCCACTAAGCGTCACCGCTCCGCCGGAATTCAGCTCGACGTAGTTCGAGACAGCGGCGGACATGGTTACTGAGCCAGTGGTTTGTTGAGCCGACGCAACCACGGCAGTCATCGCCAACAGGGTGACCATGCCTACGAGAGTTACGGCGCGCTTTATCGATTGAAACATATGTTTGCTCCTCTTTCTTAGTGATTGCATCCTGAGGCTGTAACCGTCTGTGTAAAGACTCTAGCCTCCGTCCGATGGTAAGGATTGTCCCTAATTGCCATACGATGGTGAGAGAAGGTGAGGCCGATTGCCTCGCTTCGCGTTATCTACAAGCCGCGTGCCGCAAGTCCAGCGAACCGAGTGAACCGATCTAAGTTGAAGACGTGGCGTCGTTTGCTAGAACTAGATAAACGACGAAGGACGAATGCTACAGGTTCCAAGAAGTGCCAAACGCTACTGACGTTTTGTCAGGCGGCTGACATTTTGTCAGGTGAAGGCAACCTGCGATCTCTTCGTACTAACAAGTTAATGTCTTACCAAATTCGGAGTTGTTTCAGCTCGCTCCCATTCGTCGTACAACTCAGCCAGACGCGCTTCCGTCTGCTGATATTCATCGTTAACCTGGACAAGTTTCGTAATGTCACGGGCGACTTCCGGGCGAGTCATCTTTTCTGATAATTGAGAAAGATGGCTTTCCAATTCGGATATCTCGGCTTCGATAGTTTCCGGCTCGCGCGCCTTTTTGATGATCTTGACTCGGGGTGAGCCGTCGGTTGAACCGGATCGTGACGCCTTATTTTTACCTCGGCGTGTCCCGCGCGCTGCTGCGGGCGGGAGCGGCCGCCCGCCCGCTGATGAAGATGACCCTAATTTGTTCGGACTATTGGCTATTGATCCCTTTGATCCATACGCTGCCGCAGAGCGCAAAGCCCGATCACCATCTTTAATTCGCGCAGCTTTCCAGTCATGATACTCCGTGTAGTCCCCGTTGTAGGGCTCCGCGTTCCCTTGACCATCCAAGGCCAAAATCTGCGTCGCCACACGATCCAGGAAATAGCGATCGTGGCTGATCGTGATGATCGTTCCCTCATAGGCGTCGAGCGCTGCTTCCAAAGCCTCACGGGAGGGAATGTCGAGGTGGTTCGTCGGTTCGTCGAGCAGCAGCACGTTCACGCGCGAGTAGATTAACTTCGCCAGCGAGAGTCTTCCCTTCTCTCCACCCGAAAGATCACCCACGTGTTTGTAAACGTCGTCGCCAAAGAAAAGAAACTTTGCGAGAAAAGATCGCAACTCGCCGGCGGTAGCGTTTACCGCGGCAACGCGGCGCAATTCCATGATGATCTCGTTTCGGTCGTCGAGGTCTTCGAGTTGTTGCGCATAGTAACCAATTTGAACTTTGGCGCCCCATCGCAAGTCGCCCGACAAAGCCGGAATTTTTCCGAGGATTGTTTTCAAGAAAGTCGTCTTGCCCGATCCGTTTGGTCCGATCACTCCGAGACATTCGCCGCGGCGGAGAATCAGCGAAATGTCCCGCGCCAGTATTTTGTCTCCATACCCAATCGTCGCTTCATCCACAGTCAGCACATGAGTTCCCGCGCGCTCGATTTCCTGCAAACGAAAATCTCCGGAGGACTGTTCGGCGCTAACCGCTTCGACGCGGTCCAGGCGTTGTAGCATCGTGCGTCGGGACTTTGCCTGTTTAGTTTTCTGGCCGGCGAGATTACGCCGGATGAACTCTTCGGTTTTGGCGATCAACCGTTGCTGATTGTCATAAGCGCGCTGTTGAATCTCGCGCCGCTCTTCGCGTTCGGCGAGATAATCGGAGTAGTTTCCCTTGTAACTCGTCGCGCGCCCGAGTTCCATCTCGATGATTCGCACACAGGCCCGATCCAGGAAATAACGATCGTGGCTGATGATGACAAAAGCCGACGGGTACGTTTGCAGAAATTCTTCCAGCCATTCGACAGCGCTCACGTCCAGATGATTCGTTGGCTCGTCCAACAAGAGCACGTCCGGTTCTGAAAGCAGCAATCGCGCGAGTCCCAAACGATTCTGCTGTCCACCGGAAAGTTTTTCGGTCTCCATCTGCCAAGTCTCGCGGTCAAAACCCAGACCTTGCAGGATCGTTTCGGCCTTGGCGGAATATTCAAAGCCACCTTCGCGTTCAAACTCGTGTTGCAGATCGCTATAGCGCGAAAGAATCTTGTCTAAGTCCTGGCCCGGCTCGGCCATGCGATGCTCCAGCCCATGCATCTCGTGCTCGATCTGCTGCAAATGGCCAAACGCCGCGAGCGCCGATTCATGCACAGTCGAGCCCACGTCGAAGTGAACATGCTGCGCGAGCAGTCCGGGCTTGAGCCCGCGCGCCCGCGCAACTTGGCCGCTATCCGGAGTCTCTTCTTCGTTTACCAGGCGAAAAATCGTCGTCTTGCCGGCGCCGTTACGTCCGACCAAACCGACATGCTCACCAGGATTGATCTGAAAAGAGGCGCCGCGCAGAACATCCTGCGCGCCGAAGGATTTGTAAACGTCGGTAAGCCGAAACAACATAGCTCTTCTATGAGCCCGACCGCGAGGAGGGCCAACTTTTGTAAACAACCCCTGCTTACGCGTGGGCTTCTAGGACAAGGTCGTACAAAATCAAAACGGGTGCGAACTCAAAAACTTCTCGCTCGCACCCGTCGAAATCGCAGAGATCCAAACCGTTATTTACCGGGCGATGCCGCCTTTGTCGGCGAACCTGCCTTAGCTGGAGTTCGCTGATCAATTGCCGGCGAAGTACTCGAAGCCGGACTTGCCGTTGGGCTGCCAGCAGCCTTTGAGGGTTCCGGCCCAGCCGGACGCAATCCCAGGTTGCTCGGATTATTCAGAATCTCGCTGGCCAGATTATTAACTACTTTCGCTTCGGACATCGCCACGGTAAGCAAAGCCGCATTCAGAATCTGCTTTCGCTGATCGGTCAGCTCAAGCGTGATTTGCTGACGTACTCCCGGACTCTCCAACGTGCGATTTTCAACTTCCAATTGCTTCCGCTTCAGTTTGAAGATGTACCAGCGGCCATTGAACTGCACCGGCTCCGTATATTCTCCGGGTTGCATCGCGAACAACCGAGTTATCAAAGCGGGCGGAAAATTATTACGCTTCAGATCGTCTTCCGAGGCGAAACCAACGTCACCGCCTTTGATTCGGCTTTGATCTTCGCTTTTGGCCAGGGCCACGTCGCCGAACCTTTCGGTGCCCACGGTCTTAAGCTGCTGATAGATACCATCAATCTTCTGTTTAGCCTCAGCCTCAGTTTTAGCGTCGTCCTGAAGGCCGTTGTCCTGAGGGTCGACCACGATATCGGCCAACTCGACGCCTCTACCAAGAATGAACTCCTGTTTGCTTGCGGTGTAGTAGTCCTCAACTTCGCGATCGCTGATGGTGATTTTGCCAGCGTATTTGTCCTGAAGCTTCGAGATAGCAATATCCTTCTTTGATTCTTCTCGGAGCGCCTCCATCGTCATGTTTTGCTCCTTTAGCTGGCGCGCGAATTCTTCATCAGTCATGCCACTGTCTTGCTTCTGCTTATTGAGCGCGTTGGTAATCTCTTCATCAGTTGGCAACAGCTTTTCCTGTTCCGCCCGCTGAAAAAGGACCTCGCGCTGAATCAGGTTTTCGAGCACCGACAGGCGGGCCTGCGCGAGAGCATGGCTGGAAAGTTGCGCCTGCTTGCCCTGCGTCTGTTGTTGGATCAGCCGTTCGACTTCGGCAACCATTATCTTCTTGCCATTGACAGTCGCGGCCACAGTATTGGCAGGGCCGGAGTCGCTTCCAGGGCCACAGGCCGAAAGAAGGATGGCGCCAATCAGGGCCACCAGCGAGAAAAGGTGTTTTGTCTGCACGTTAATAGTTACTCCTTAAGTTTACGATAAGCTTGTCAAACGGTGTGAAGAGTACCGACTTCAGTCGGATCTTTCGTCGAGCGCGCAAAAGCCCAACTGAAGTTGGTACTCAAAACACCGTATCCGAAAGCTTCCTTGACCGCCCATCACTTCGTTTGTTATGGTCTAAGTTTCAAATTCTCATGCCGATCCACACCGTGGCGTCGCGCGTTATCGACAGGAGCGTATCAGCAATCATGGCTAAGCGTTGTGAAGTTTGTGGCAAAGGCCCGCAGTTTGGCAACAATGTCTCGCATGCCAACAATCGGACGCCACGTGTTTTCAATCCTAATCTGCAATCAATCCGCGTTCAGTTGCCTCAAGGCGGCGTCCGCCGCATGAAGGTCTGCACAAGCTGTATTAAAGCCGGAAAAGTAGCGAAGGCTGCTTGAACGAGTCAGAACCGCGAGCGGTAGCGACCGGATCATGGAGTCGCGCGCACTTACGATCCGGTCGCTACCGCTCGCGGTTCTGACACGGCTATCGCCTCAATTTCTACCTTGGCATCGCGCGGCAATCGCGCCGCCTGTACCGTCGCACGTGCCGGCGGCTGTTCGCCAAAGAACCGGCCGTAAACTTCATTCATCGCGGCGAAGTCTTCCATGTCCGCCAAAAAAACCGTCGTTTTAACAATCTGATTCAATTCAACTCCGGCGGCTGCAAAGACGG
>QHXG01000052.1 GCA_003222845.1 Acidobacteriota bacterium
TTACCATCTCGATCACACTGGTGGCAATCAAGTTCTGGTCGAGCGCGGTGTCCCAATCGTCGCGCATGACAACGTCATGATTTGGCAGACAACGAAGAACAAACGTTTCCTGCCGGCGCCGGAAGATCTGCAAAAACGAAAAGCCGATGCCGCGAAACAACTGAGCGAGACTCCCGAAGATCAGAAAGACAAGCGCGCGCAACTCGAACGCCAGATTCGTCGCTACGACGCGATGATGTCAATCAGGCTGACAAATCCCACGAAGACGTTCAGCTCTGGAACGTTGCGCCTGAATCTCGGTAAGCGCGAAGTGATTCTCGCGACGTTGCCCGGTCACACGGGCGGTGACGTCTTCGCTTACGTGCCCCATGCCAATGTAGTGTTTACAGGCGATCTCGGCTGGTCGAAAACGCTGCCAAATCTCGTCGATGCGACCGTGAATGATTGGATTCCTACCCTGGATAAAATGCTGGCTCAATATCCGACCGCGAAGTTCGTTCCAGGGCACGGTAATGTCGCCGAGGCCGCGGACATTAGAACGTTTCGAGACTACCTCGATGACTTACGCAGTCGCGTCTCGAAGGGAATCGCTGATGGATTGACAATCGATCAGGCGAAGCAACAACTTACGTTGCCCGACAGGTACAAAGCCTTCGCGTTCCAGAACTTTGCGACTCCTAATGTTGAGGACATGTACAAAGAACTAAAGGGCACGAAGGGAAAGTAGCTCAACCTTTCCGCTCCTCTCTCTGATGGCAACGACCGATCCTGCAAGCAGTCCTGTAACTACCAACGCGAAAGAGCGTCCAACCGCCTTTTCCTCTCTTCGTCATCGCGATTTTCGTTTGCTCTGGATGGGGCAGATCGTTTCGGTAACGGGCTCGCAGATGCAACTGGTTGCGATCAACTGGCACATCTATCTTCTCACTGGTTCGGCACTAGCGCTTGGCTTGGTCGGATTATTTCGCGCTGGGCCGATAATTTTGTGTTCGCTGATGGGCGGAGTCGTCGCCGATGTCATCGATCGTCGCCGGCTGATGATGACCACCCAAACGATCATGCTCGCATGTAGCGGGATGCTCGCGTTGATTACTTTCAACGGCTTGCGACGCGTCTGGCCGATTTATCTTCTGACGGCCATCGCATCGGCGGCCTGGGCGTTTGATACACCGGCACGGCAGTCTCTCATGCCCTCGTTGGTACCGGCGAAAGATTTTCCCAACGCGGTCAGCCTCAGCATGCTGATGTTTCAAATCGGAATGATTGTGGGCCCGGCTTTGGCGGGCTTTATCCTGGGCAACTTCGGGCCGGGAGTAATTTACGCGACGAATGCCGCCTCATTTGTCGCCGTGATCGCCGGTCTGGCGCTTATGCGCACGAGCGGCCGGGCAAGCGAGCGTGAAAGCGATAAGACGCGGGTTAGTTTCGCGGCGCTCGTCGAAGGCCTGCGTTTCGTCTGGCATACGCCGATCATCGTGCAGACGATGACCCTGGATTTCGCCGCGACGTTTTTCGCCTCTGCGAATCAGTTGCTTCCGATTTATGCAAAGGACATTTTGAAGGTCGGCGCGCAAGGACTCGGAGTGCTCGCGGCAGCGCCCGCGACTGGCGCGGTCATAACCGGCCTGGTCATGGCGCGCTTGGGAACTCTGAAAAAGCAGGGATTGGTGGTGATCGTATCGGTGGCGATCTTCGGCGCAGCCACGATTGCCTTCGGCGTTTCCAGAGTTCTTTGGTTGTCGCTGCTGATGCTCGCGATCGTCGGAGCCGCCGACACCGTTAGCACGATCCTTCGTCAGACAATTCGTCAACTCGCGACGCCAAACAATCTGCGCGGACGCATGACGTCCGTCAATATGATCTTTTTCATGGGTGGTCCGCAGTTGGGCGAACTCGAAGCCGGCGCCCTCGCGGCGCTCTTCGGCGCGCCGTTCTCCGTAGTTACGGGAGGCGTCGGATGCCTGCTCGCCGCGGCGATCGCATTCGGCGGTAGAACCTTACGCCGATATGCCGGAACGGTGAGCGGTAAGCAGTGAATCTTGACTTTGGCTTGACGTGATTTAATCTGCAGTCTAATCTCGCCCTCTCCACAATTAGTCTCAATGAAGGTTTCTTTTTAATGTCCCAAGTCATGACTGCCGCGCCCGCGTGGACCATTCCGGAATTTCTCGACGCGCGAGAGAACAATCACCTCTTCATCGGCGGTGCAGATGCGACCGCGCTTGTATACAAGTTTGGTTCGCCGCTATTTGTCTTTTCTGAATCACGCATTCGCGCCAACATTGCCCGCTTACAAGCAGCAGCGAAGGAAGTCGATCGGCCAATCAGCTTTTGTTACGCGTCGAAGGCCAACTCGAACATGGCCGTGCTGAAGGTCGTGCGCGACGCCGGGATCGACGTCGAAGTCAACAGCGGCGGCGAACTCTACAAGGCTCTGCGGGTTGGATTCAAGCCAAACCAGATTATCTTCAACGGCACGAGCAAGACGAACGAAGAACTGGACGAAGCGGTACGCGCCGGCATCTATTCGATCAACGTCGATTCAATTTACGAGATTGAACTCGTTGAAGATGCTGTCCGTCGCGCACGCAGCGAACTCAATTCAGGTTTGCCGCCCGCGAGAATCGCTCTGCGTCTGGTGCCGGAGATTGGCACGCGCTCGCACCTTGGATTGCAGACCGCTCTGCTGACTTCAAAGTTTGGCATTTCGTCATCGGAAGTTCTCGATGCGTTTCGACGCGGCTTGCAGAATCCGGAACTGATTCACGTTTGCGGGATTCACATTCACGTCGGCTCGCAAACGCCCGATGTCGAGCCCTTCGCCGAAGCCTTCAAGAGCATGTGGAACCATCTGATGACTATTCATCGTGAAACCGGCCACACTCTGGAACACATCAATCTAGGCGGCGGGATTCCAGTGAATTATCTCCGCGATCGTTCGCAAGCGGATCAGTTGCCTGAGCACGAACGCGACATGCTGGGCGCGGACCTGGAACCGTCGGCCGTTTTGAAAGAGGCGTTGCGCGTGGCGCGCGAATCGGCGCGCGCTGCCAAAGCTGAACATCTGCTGGATCGCTTGACAATTCTGCTCGAGCCGGGACGCAGCATTATCGCGGACGCCGGCGTGGTCCTGACGATTGTGCGCAACATTAAGCGCCGCCCCGAAACCGAGGACATCTGGTTACTCACCGACGCGGGTTACAATCTGCTGCTGTCGATGAACAATTACAAGTGGTACTACCATTTGATTTCTGCCTCGCGTGCCTGCGAGCCACTCGAATCCGAATACAAAGTCGCTGGTCCACTGTGCGATTCCGGCGATGTCTATTTCGATATCGAGAGACATGGACGCTTGCCTGATTATCGTTTACTGCCGCGCGACGTGAAACCCGGTGAGGTGCTGGCCTTGCTGAATTCGGGCGCGTACTCATTGGCCCAGATGTTTCCGTACAACGGTCGACCGCTTCCTGCGGCAGTTATGATCCGCGAAGGTGGAAGGGCCGATTTGATTCGCAGAAAAGACACGTATGATGATTTGGTCGCGAACGATGTGTGGTAAGAGAGTTGTGAGCAAGCGGTTCTTATAGGAGGGAATATCTAAAGATTCCAAATGCCTAAAATCCAAATGCCAGATTCCAGATTCCAGATTCCAAATAGGGTCATCGATTAGATTCTTGAGAGACTAACACTCGTCGAGCGGGTTCTTGACAGCCCGCGTTTCATCGAACAGATCCTTGACAGACCATAATTTTATCGAGCACGTTCTTGACGGTCCAACGATTCCGGCTTTTTTGAATTTGAAGAAATCTTGAATTTGGAATCTTGAATCTGGAATTCTTATCCGGCTTTATCAAACTTTTCTGAAGGAGAATTCAATCATGCGTTACACAAGATTCGAAGATCTGCCGGTATGGAACACTGCGATCGAGTTGGCCGTCCAAGTTTACAACCTCACTGACGGTCTTCAATTCAGACGCCGCCGCGGTCTGAGGGATCAGATCGAACGCGCGGCAGTCTCGGTTTCTAACAACATCGCCGAAGGCTTCGAGCGCGGTACGAACAACGAATTGTTATCCTTCCTCTACATCGCGCGCGGTTCCGCAGGGGAAGTTCGTTCAATGCTGTGCTTGCTTGAGCGACTGCCGACGTTTCGCGAACTGGGCGCCGAGATTAAGAGATTGAAAGCCAAGTCGGAGAGCTGTTCGAGACAATTGAAAGCCTGGGCGCAGTCGCTTCAGGACTCGGAGTTTAAGGGAGAGCGCCATGTCAACACGAAAACTAAGCGAGCGACGCAGGCTGCGCAAGAGCGCGAGGAGTTTCTAAAAGAACTTGCAGACATAAGAACAAGGGGCGCCGCCGCCGGGGCAGATAAGAACTAATGTCCGAAGCCAGAAATCGTGGCTGACTTAGGGTAATCGCAGGTGGGGTGTTATGCAGACTATCGAGAGGGCCCGGGCCGAGGCGTCACGCGGCAGACTCTGGCGGGCCAAGGAATTGCTTCAAGGATCTCTTGGCAATTTTGGCTACAATGTCGAACTATATGAAGAGTACGGAAATCTCTTGTTGCAAATGGGTGACTTGCCGGCGGCTGTCAAGTTTCTATTTCTATCGGGAGCGAGAAAGCCAGAGTACGAAGAAGCAATATGTCTTTATCTCAAACGGCACAAGGGTCCCGCCCAGCTTTTTCAGTCATTTCCGCGAAAGGCAAGACTCGTTGTTCTTTCGACATATCCGACTGCTGTTGAGCGTGACCTTCGCGGACTAGGCTTTCCCAATAATCTCAGTCTCTTCCCTGGGGCTAGCATTCATCGATATGTCGAGGTTGATAAAAGTTGGCTTAGGTTGCTACCGCGAATCGTAGCGGTTTTGTTCGCCCTTGTGCTGCTGGTGCTATTGATTCTGGGTTACATCAAACTGAAAGAACTCTACCGATTGTACTTATGACATCACCTGCTTTGGACAAAGGGTTAGTCCGTGGTCTCGGCCTGACTGCCGCAATTGCAGTCAACGTCGCCAATATCATCGGCACCGGCGTGTTTTTGAAGGCGCGTGTGATGACGTGCAATGTGGGCACGCCGGGCATTGCGCTGACTGTTTGGTTGGTAGCTGGTCTGCTTTCGCTCGCTGGGGCTCTGACGTATGCCGAACTGCTCGCGATGTTTCCACGCGCCGCGGGCGAGTACGGCATCATGCGCGATGCTTACGGCCGGCCCTGGGGATTCATTTATGGTTGGACGCAGTTTGCGATTGCTCGCAGCGCTTCAGCGGCTGCGCTCGCGGTGGGGTTCGCCATCTTTCTTAATGCGCTGTTGAAGGGCGCGCTGAATAAGACCTTCTTTACTCTTCCATATCTGAACGTTCCATTCGGACGCCTGCAATTGGTCGCGCTCGCCGCCGTGGCGGTGACGGTCCTTATCAACTGCGCGGCAGTGACCTTCAGCGGCGGCGTCGCGACCTTCCTTACTTCTATCAAAGTCCTGCTCTTGATCGCGGTCGGCTTGGGCGCGCTTTTCTTTAGCGGTGGCGATTGGTCGCATTTATCTCAGGCGAATGTCGGTGGGACGTGCGAGGGCGTTGCGATAACGACCGGAGGCTTGGCGGGATTCGCCGCCGCGATGTTGGGCGCGCTCTGGGCCTATGACGGTTGGAACAACATCACCTTCCTTGCGGGCGAAGTGAAAAATCCGGAACGCAATCTGCCGCTAGGTCTAATCATCAGCATGTTCTTGGTGATGGGACTTTATTTGCTGGTGAACCTCGGATACTACCACGTGCTCACGCCGACAGAAGTCGCGAGCGTACCCGCGTCATTGTCCGTAGCGGCAGAGGTCGTGAGGCGCTTGCTTGGCGCAATTGCCCTTACGCTGATGGCCGCCGCCATGATGACGTCTTCATTTGGCGCCCTGCACGCTTCGATCCTCGCCACTTCACGAGTGCCATACGCGATGGCGCGCGATCGCCTGTTCTTCAAAGGCCTTGCCAAAGTTTCTCCGCGCACTCACGTGCCCATTCGATCGCTGGTGGTGCTCGGAATCTGGTCGAGCGTCCTGGCGCTGTCTGGTTCTTACGACCAATTAACGGATGCTGCGGTTTTCGCGCTGACGCTTTTTTACGCGTTCGTCGCCGGATCAGTTTTCATCTTTCGCCGTCGGCTACCGGATACGCACCGGCCGTATCGAACCTGGGGATATCCGGTCGTTCCCGTCGTGTACCTAGCGGTCACTACGTGGCTGTTAGGTAGAATAGTTTGGGACGCGAGACCAGAAATGAGCGCTACGATAGGGTTGCTCTTAGAAGGTCATCCAGTCTCGGCACTGGCAGAATCTGTAAAGGCGCCACCGCTTGCAAGTCTAATATTCATACTGCTTGGTTTGCCCGTCTATCTTATCTTATCCCGGCAAAGGGGGGGAGTGAATGAAGAATAGGTTTGTTCTCTCATCGATTGTGCTCGCGGCGCTATCGATCTCGGCGCTCGGTCTGCAACGAAATTCATCGGCAGCAGTTGATTACCCGCGCTCCGCCTCGCTGCAGGGTCTCGTTAACGATGCCGCGCACAGCGCTTTGACGAAATTCGCGGACAGGAAGTTAACGGAATCCCAACTCTCAATCACTTTAATCGATCTGCGCGATCCGCAGCATCCGGTGACGGCCAGCTTTCGCGGCAGCGAACGAGTGTATCCGGCGAGCGTAGTCAAGCTTTTTTATTTAGTCGCGGTTCATCGTTGGCTGGAAGACAAGAAGATTCAGGAGACCGACGAGTTGAAGCGCGCCGTGCGCGACATGATTGTCGTTTCGTCAAACGAAGCGACGCAGTATATTGTCGATGTGCTGACGCACACGACGGGCGGCTACGAGCTGCCGCCGAAAGAGATGGAAGTGTGGCAGAACCAGCGTAACGTCGTGAATCGCTATTACTCGTCGTTGGGCTTCACGAACATCAACGTCAACCAAAAGACATTTTGCGAAGATGCTTATGGCCGCGAGAAAGTTTCGCGCGGACCGAACGGCGAGAATCGAAACAAACTGACGACGGACGCCACGGCTCGTCTGCTTTTCGAGATAGTAACCGGCCGCGCCGTAAGCACAACGCGCAGCGCGCAGATGAGGGAATTGTTGAAGCGTGATTTCTCCGGCACCTCGCCAGACAATGACGACCAGGGCCACGGTTTCACGGGTATCGCATTACAGGGAATGTCAGGCGCAAGACTCTGGTCGAAAGCGGGCTGGACCAGCACCACTCGGCACGATGCGGCCTACATCGAATTGCCAAACGGAGCAAAGTTCGTGCTGGTGACTTTCACTGTCGATCACGCGAATGAGCGGGAAATCATTCCGACGGTTGCGCGAGTGGTTATCGATGGGATCACGTCAGTTAGATGATGGTGTCAGAACCGAGAGCGGTAGCGACCGGATCAGCCATCAACCCTTGGAAGGAGAGAAGCCTTTCAGAGCTAACTTGAGTTCCCGATCCGGTCGCTACCGCTCTCGGTTCTGACACGATCCGTTTGTAAGCCGCGCTATGATTTCTGATCTATCAAAAAATCACGAACCGATCACCAATCTCTTCCTATTGCCGACTAGCCCCGAAGACTGGAATCGATATCGCCTCACCAAAGATCAGATCGAATTCTTTCACACGAATGGCTACCTCGCGGGCATTCGCTTACTAAACGACGAACAGATCGCTGTGCTGCGCGGCGAACTCACGGACCTCATCAATCCCAATCATCCCGGCCATCATCTCTTCTACGAGTTTCATTCGAACGAAGCGATCGATCCCGCGACTGTGTTGTTTCATGCGTTGGGCGCGTGGAGAATTGCCCCGGGTTTTCATGACTTGCTTTGGAACCCGGCGTTTCTAATGCCTGCATCGCAACTGCTCGGCGGCGCGGTGCGTTTCTGGCACGATCAATTATTCTGCAAGCCCCCGCATCACGGCGGAGTAGTCGCGTGGCATCAGGATTATTCATACTGGACGCGCACGCAGCCGATCGCGCATCTGTCTTGCTGGATTGGGCTGGACGATTCGACGTTGGAGAACGGTTGTGTGCATTACGTGCCGGGCAGCCATCGCTGGAACCTTCTGCCGATTACTGGATTGGCGAATGATATGGAGGCGATCCAAAGGGTTTTGTCCGAAGAACAGAAGGCGCAGTTCAAGCCGGTGGCGATTGAGTTAAAGAAAGGCGAGTGTTCGTTTCATCATCCGTTGATGGTTCATGGTTCATATGAGAACCGAAGCGACCGTCCCCGGCGCGGTGCGGTAGTCAACGTCTTTCGCGACGGCATCCGTTCAGCGTCGAACGATCCTCCATTGAAGGGAGTCCCGCCGATTCCCGTCGGTCAAAAGATGGGCGGACAATTCTTTCCGTTGCTGTTAGAGGGTTATTCCGCTGATGTTGTCCGCGTAATCGACGGTATTAAAGGCGCAGGCGCAAGTCCGGTTGGTTTGCAAATCGACGATCTGAATTGATTAAACCGGGAAGAACTTTACCGCAGAGGTGGCAGAGGGTTGCGCAGAGGACTCAGAGAAAACGGCGCACCTCCGCGTTCCTCTGCGAAAACCTCCGCGTCCTCTGCGGTTAATTCTTTAAGCTTTACCCGCCTCAACTTGCCTACTACCGAACTCAATCTGGTAAAATCACATCAAAGATATGCCCTCAAATTTCATAGTTTATTTTTCGGGAGAAGTGTGATGAATTTTAAAACTCTATCAACCAAAATTAGCGCCTTCAACGCCGGAATCATGGCCATCAACCTGGCCGTTTTTCTGGCGCTTATCCTTGCTTCGGCCGCATGCAAGAGCCCCGGCGCTACGCCGGCTACGACGACCGTTGCGCCAGTGGCTGATACGCCGCCGCAAAACTCTTACGCCGACGTGGTCAGCAAAGTCGCGCCGGCGGTGATCACCATTCGCGCGGACAAGCGCGTGCGTATGCCGCAGCAGTCTCCGTTCTCGGACGACCCGTTCTTCCGCGGCTTGTTTGGTAATCGCACGCCGCAACAGCAACCGCAGGAAACGCTGGAACGCGCGCTGGGCTCGGGCGTAATCGTCAGCGCGGATGGATATATTCTCACGAATCATCACGTGATCGATGGCGCTCAGGACATCAAAGTCGACATGAATGACGGTCGCACCCTGGATGCGAAGTTGGTTGGATCCGATCAGCTTAGCGACTTGGCAGTATTGAAAATCTCTGGAACTGGGTTGTCGTACTTGACGCCAGGCGATTCGGACAAAGTTAGAGTTGGCGATGTCGCGTTGGCGATCGGTAATCCCTTCGGCGTGGGCCAGACCGTGACGATGGGAATCATCAGCGCGAAAGGCCGTTCGGGCGCCGGCATTGGCAGTGGAAACTTTGAAGACTTTTTGCAAACCGACGCGCCCATCAATCAGGGCAACTCGGGCGGCGCGCTCATTAATACTGTAGGTGAGTTGATTGGGATCAATTCGCAAATCTTGCCGGGCGCCGGTGGCGCCAATATCGGAATCGGCTTCGCAATTCCGTCCAATATGGCCCGCTCGGTTATGGATCAGTTGCTGAAGGGCGGCAAGGTTCGCCGCGGCCAACTCGGTGTAAGGATTGGACGCGTAACGTCCGACATGGCTACGAGCCTGGGAATGTCTGAAACGAAAGGCGTGATCGTCGAGTCGGTGCAACCCGGCACCGCCGCCGAGCGGGCGGGCATTCATCAGGGCGATGTGATCACCGCGATCGACGGCTCGCCGACGAACGACGTCAATGCATTCCGCAATCACGTGGCGAGCATGGCGCCGGGAACCGAAGTCACCCTGACAATCCTGCGGGATAATCGCGAGCAGAAGTTCAAAGTATCGCTCGGCGAATTCACTGCGCAAAATACGAAAACGGGAGAGCAGAACGAGACCGGTCCTAACGCCGGCGGAGCCGGGAAGCTGGGCGTGACAGTTGAACCTTTGACTCCGGACATCGCTTCGGAACTCAACCTGCGCCCGGGAACACAGGGCGTGGTTGTCGATTCAGTCGATCCGGCAGGACCGGCAGCGGCGGCTGCTATTCAACGCGCCGACGTTATTCAGGAAGTGAATCGGCAACCGGTTCGCTCGTCGGCCGACTTGCGCGCCGCCATCGACAAAAGCGGAAACAAGCCGGCGCTCCTGCTGATCAACCGCCGTGGCGAAACGAGCTTCGTGACAGTTCGACCGCAACAATAGCGCTGGAGAAATAAACCGCAGCGACCGGTCTCTGGGTACGCAGTCGTCCCGACTGCTTGTAGTGCCCTGATAAAACCTACGGCAGTCGGGACGACTGCGTACCCAGGCCGGTCGCTACCGCTCGCGGTTCTGAAACGCCTTCAACTCGCAAAATCCTCCCGCCTCTGCTACCATCTTGTCTCATCGATAATACAGGATTGCAAGCATGCGTTACGTCGAAAATCCTCCAAATCCCTGGTTGACGCACTCGGTCGAATGGATCGGCGAGCCGCCCGCCGCCAAGATCGAAGTATTTGAAGAGACTGAAACGCGCTCGATCATCAGCCACAATGACAGCCCTGACGTGGCATTCGACTACTCGATCAATTGCTATCGAGGCTGCATCCACGGCTGCACCTATTGTTTCAGCCGGCCGACGCACGAGTATCTTGGCTACGGCGCGGGCACCGATTTTGAAAGAAAGATCGTCGTGAAGATGCGCGCAGCGGAGCTATTGCGTCATGAATTGATGCGGCCCTCGTGGAAGGGCGACGAGATAGTGTTCTCATTTACGTCAGATCCGTACATTCCGCTCGAGTCTAACTACAAACTGACGCGCCGTTGTCTGGAAGTCTGCGCCGAGTTTCGTAATCCCGTCGGCATCGTTACCAAATCAGCTTTGATTCGCCGCGACGTCGACGTGCTCCAGAGACTTGCTGCCGACGCCAGCGTCACCGTCTTCTTCTCGATTCCATTTGCTGATTACGACATCGCGCGCGCCGTCGAGCCGTTCGCGCCTTCACCCAATGCGCGTTTCGAGGCGATGAAGACGCTCGCTAATTCAGGCATCGATGTTGGTATCGGCATCGCACCAACGATTCCAGGATTGACGACGGACATTCCCGGCCTTCTTCAACGGGCCAAAGACTGTGGCGCCTCGCGGGCCTTCATAAACATGCTGCGTTTGCCCGGCAGCATCGCTCCTTACTTCCAACAGCGCCTGCGCGAGAAACTGCCGACGAAAGCGGATCGCGTACTGAATCGTATTCGGGACGCGCGCGGCGGCAAATTGAACTCCAGCGTCTTTGGCGAACGCATGCGTGGTAAAGGACAATACTGGGACGCGCAAGAAAAGCTCTTCGAGGTCTATTGCAGACGGCTTGGATTCAATGAGCACCGCATCGGGAGCGAGCGCCGCGTAAGAGAGAACACTTTTCGCCGACCGTCAGCGCAAGGCACGCTATTTGGATGATTTTGACGGCGTTTAGAGTACGGCGTTTAGAGTACCGACTTTAGTCGGGCTTTTCTCTTGCAAACGAAAAAGCCCAACTGAAGTTGGTACTCTGAACACCGTCCCAGGCATTGCTGATTCGATTTGGTGGCGGGCGATAAAGATCTTTGTTCTAATTCAGATCCTTTTTCCTTCCATTTAAGGGTCCACTATCTTTCCCATTAACCGCCCGCTACCGCAGGCGGTTCTGACTTGGAAACCCAACGCCATTGGCTGTTATCTAACCAAACGGGTTGACTAAACCGAGCATATTGGCGTAAAAGGAATTCGCCCCGAATGTTCATTCCGGTTCGACAGATATGGTGGCTGGCTGCGGGTAGCGGCGCGGGTTACACTGCGCGTTACATGAAAGCGCGTATCAACTTCGCGCTCGCCGAGCGTCGTCGGCTACATACTTCCGATCCGAGCGGCGAGTTGCTCCGCCTGCAAACGATTTACGGCTACAATCCGCATTCTCTTGTGAGCATCGCGCCTGGAGCGCTCCTCTGGTCCACACCGGAGATTGACGGCGCAATCATTTATGGCGAATTCGGGAGAGTCTGGCTGGCCGCAGGCGATCCGCTCGCGCCACCTGATGAAGCCGCCGCCCTGGCGCGACATTTTGCCGCGTTTGCAAAAAGGAAAGGCCGCGTGGTTGCCTTTGTGCCGACTACCGCTGAGTTCGCACGACGGGTATCTCCCCGCGATTTCACGGCAGTTAAAGTGGGCGCCTCGCCTTACTTCGATCTTAAGACCTGGAATCCACGCGGCGACAGCGCCAAGAAGCTTCGCGCCGGCGTGAACCAGGCCCGTCGCTCTGGCGTCGAAATCGAAATGATCGCCGACGACGTCGACGCGACGCTGAAGAAAGAGACAGCTCAACTCTGCATGCATTGGCTGAATACGCGACCGTCGGCGACGACGTTTGGCTGGCTGGTGGCGCTCGATCCATTTCTCCATTCCGAACACAAGAAGTACTTCGCGGCGCGTTTGAACGGCAAGCTGATGGGCTTTCTTGCCGCCAGCCCGATTCCGGCGCGCAAAGGCTGGTATCTCGAAGATGTTTTGCGCGAGCCCGACGCTCCCCAGGGAACGGCGACACTCCTGATCGTCGAAGCGTTGGGAAAATTGAAGGCGGAAGGAGCGCTGTTGGCAACTTTAGGAACTGCGCCGCTCACCACAGAAGGTGAAGACGACGTGACGACCGGCGAGCATCCGATGGTTGAGCGGGCGCTCCGCGCAGCGGCTCGGCGGTTGGGCGGCTTCTATAACTTCGAAGGGCTGCGTCGATTCAAATCAAAATTTGTTCCCAGCTATTGGGAAAGCGAATACGCTTTAGGCCAGCGTGGCGTCGCGATGCCGCCACGCGTGGGCCATGCCGTCGTGCGGGCGCTGGTACCCGGTGGCCTGACACAATTACTCACGCGCCAGGCGCTGCGAATCACTCGCTTGGAAAATGTAACCAAAACCCTCTCGTCCGCGTCTAAACCTGCGAAGTCGACAGATCGATAATTTGCATTAGCGTGATCTCCCCTGGCCGAACGAACATTTCCCCCTGTGAAACTCTGTGCCTCTCTGTCTCTGTGGTGAGACGCACATGGCTACCACTAACATCGGCGGACGCCTCGAGAGAGTTGCACCAATCGTGAAAGTAACCGGAAGACTCAAGCAACGCTATGTCGCTTCTCGCGTCGCTCACCACTATCCTCAGGCGCGCTCGAAATTCGTGACTGTCGACGGCGCGCGTCTTCATTTCGTAATCAAAGGCGCCGGTTGTCCGGTCGTCTTGATTCATGGTAATCCGGGCTCTTGTCAGGACTGGTCGAGACTATACGGTCCGATATCGTCACACTATTGCGCGTTTGCCTTCGATCGTCCCGGTCACGGCCACAGTGATCGCCCCAACCATCGTGACATAACCGTCGAGGTGCAGGCACAGATGCTGCACGCCGCGCTGAAGGAACTTAATGTCGAGATGCCCATTGTGGTTGGGCATTCCTGGGGAGGCTCGCTGGCATTGGCGTATGCGCTGGCGTTCCCGAATGAACTGGCCGGCGCAGTCTTGCTCGCGCCCGCTGCCTTCGAGAGTGATGACGGCGTTTCATTTCTCAGCAAAGTGCCGGGCTGGCCAGTCATCGGTGACGTCGTAAATTTCATATTCACGCCGCTGCTTGCGGCCTGGCTGGTGCGGACGGATTTAGCGAAGGCCTTTGCGCCAGACCGCGTGCCAAAGCATTATTTGCGGCACGTGCTCGCTGAATGGACACGACCAAAGAAGGTCAAGTGGTATTCAGTCGACGATGCGCTGCTGAATGACTCGCTCCCGCAATTCACTTCACGTTACCCAAACATTCGCGTTCCTGTCGCCATCATAACCGGCGACTCAGACTTGATTGTGCCTGCCAAAGAGAACGCCCATCGCCTGCACGAAGCCCTCCCCCACTCTGAACTGATCATTCTGGAGAAGACCGGCCACCAAATTCCTTTCACGCGCCCCGAAGCCGTTATCGAAGCCATCGATCGCGTATCAGGATCACGGGCGGTTGCGACCGTGAGTGAGAACGGGTTGCAGTAGCGGGTGGGGTTGCGCTAGGCAATGATCAGCGCGCAGTCTGTTGTACGACCTGCGCGAGCCGGTAGGTGATTTCGCGAGACGAATCGAGAGTTTTCTCTATGAAGTTCCGCGTTCAACTATTGCTGTGTGGCGGATTGCTGCTGTCGAGCCTTGAATCGCAGAGCGCACAGAATCTTTCCGATGATTCGCGCGCAAGCCTCAACGTTGAAATCAGCGCGAAGGTTAGCACCGACCGGCCTCGAAAATCCGGCCCGGAGACTCAATCGGAGCGTTCACAGTCCACTTCAAAGTTCGTGACCGTTGATGGCACGCGTCTGCATTTTGTCATCAAGGGTGAGGGCCGGCCAGTGGTTCTTATTCACGGCAATCCCGGTTCAGGTCAGGATTGGACGCGGGTGTTTGGTCCGCTTTCAGGACTTCATAAGGTCATCGCCTTTGATCGTCCGGGCCATGGCCGCAGCGAGCGGCCGAAGCATATTGACGTGACCGTCGAAGTTCAGGCGCGTTTGCTTCACGACGCGCTCAAGCAACTCCATGTCGAGCGCCCGATTGTTGTCGGTCATTCCTGGGGCGGCGCGCTGGCGCTTGTCTATGCGATCAATTATCCGCAAGAAGTAGCCGGGGTCGTGCTGGTTGCTCCGGCGGTTTATGAAAGCCAGGACGGAGTTTCGCTGGTGACCGAGCTTCCCGCAGTGCCGGTCATCGGCGACGCGGTGAACTTTGTGTTGACGCCTTTGCTCGCAGCCACTTTCGTGCGCAGCGCATTGAAAAAAGCGTTCTCACCGGATCCGGTGCCGAAAAATTATCTGCGGTCGGTGCTCTCTGAATGGACCAAGGCAAAGAAAGTAAAGGCCTACTCACTCGATGAAGCATCGCTGAATGATTCTTTGAAACAATTCAGTCCTCGGTATCCTGAGATTACCATTCCCGTGTCGATCCTGGCCGGCGATTCTGATTTGATCGTCCCGGAGAAAAAGAACGCCGAGCGCTTGCATCAGGTCCTGCCGAAATCACGCTTGATCCTCTTGCCAAAGACAGGCCATCAAATTCCTTTCACCCGATCTCAAGCCGTGGTCGACGAGATCGAAAGAATTCAAAAGCTGTCCCGGGTTAGGACTTTGTGAAATTAACCTTCACTAGAGACACCGTTCCCGACTTCTCATATAATGCTTGCGCTCAAAGCGTATCAGTAAACCGAAAGGCGTTCGAAAGAGTTAGCAGGAGGCGTGACGATGTTTATTCGAGATGTCATTCAGGATCGTGAACCGTATTCTTTGCGCGCCTCGGCCAGTGTGCTGGAGGCAGCAGAGTTTATGGCGGAGCGAAAGATTGGCGCTGTTTGTGTCCTGAACGACGAAGATAAATTAATAGGGGTCTTCTCCGAACGGGATCTGCTGAGCCGTGTGGTTGTGTTGCGGCGTGATGCGGCGACTATCAGACTGGGCGAAGTGATAAGCGAGTTGCGTGCGGTGATCCGCTGCGACGAAACCCCGCACCAGGCCCTCGAACGAATGGAAAAAATCGGGAGCCGTCACCTGCCCGTGGTCGATGGCGAGAAGTTTGTCGGCATGCTTTCGATTCGCGATTTGTTACGAGTGCAGTTGAGTGAACAGGGCGATGAATTGAAGCTTTTGCATGAGTACATTAGTCAATGAGCACTGAGCAGGAGGCAGGGGCAGGAGGCAGGAAGCAACATCTTCGCAGATTTGGCGGAATACGCCGAAGGGCTGAAGCGCCGCTAGGCGCGTGATGTTTATAGTTCTGAACCACAAGCATTCGGCTCCCTCGCGGGGTCAGACTGAGGATGGAAGTATTCGTAATCTAGCGTCGTCAAACTAGTGAGATGAAATCAATGTACTTCGCAGGACTCTACTTGATCACTTTGTTTGCGATGGCTTGTAGTCATCCGCCTCCGGGAAAAGGCGCCGGAGAAATTGAAAGCTCGCCTCAATCGCAGACCAGTTTCAAAGTTGAAACTGTCGTTGAGAATCTGCAGGTTCCCTGGTCGATCGTTTGGGCGCCGGATGGGCGAATGATTTTCACCGAGCGGCCGGGCCGCGTGCGCGTTTACGAAAACGGTAGACTGCGGCCAGAGCCGCTGTTTGTCGTTCCTGACGTTGAGCCGAAGGGCGAGAGTGGATTGATGAGCATCGCACTGCATCCGCAGTTTGCTTCGAATCATCTGCTGTATCTCTCGTACGCCTACAACGCGAATGGCCAACAGGTGCGCGTGGTCCGTTATCGCGAAACTCCGAACGGCTTCACCGATCGGAAAGTCATCGTAGAGAACATTCCGGCCGCGCAGTTTCACGCCGGATGCCGGCTGCGATTCGGACCTGACGGGAAGCTCTACATCACGACTGGCGACGCGACCGAGCGTGAGTTGGCGCAACAACTTGATTCATTGGCGGGAAAAACTCTGCGGTTGAATGACGATGGCACCGTGCCGAGTGACAATCCATTTGCGGGCCGTCCCAATACGCGTCCAGAGATTTGGACTTACGGTAATCGCAACGGGCAAGGAATCGATTTTCAGCCAGGCACCAATCTTTTATGGGAGACGGAACATGGACCGAGCGGCTTCGATGGCCCGGGCGGCGGCGACGAAGTCAACATCCTGGAGCGTGGCAAGAATTACGGCTGGCCGGTAATTCATCATCGCGCAACACGCGAAGGCATGGAATCGCCGGTGCTGGAATACACGCCCGCATGCGCGCCGGCGAGTGGAATGTTTTATCGCGGCTCGCAGTTTCCGCAGTTCAAGAACAATTTTTTCTTTGGCTGTCTGGTTGGGACGCGAATTATTCGGGTAGTACTTAATGGTCGACAGGTTATCAGCCAGGAGAATCTTCTGGAAAGGAAATATGGGCGGATTCGCGACCTCGCGGAAGGGCCGGATGGGTTTATTTACTTTTCGACATCGAATCGCGATGGACGAGGGGCGCCTGCTAAGGATGACGACCGGATTCTGAGATTAGTGCCGTTACAGAACCGCGAGCGGTAGCGACCGGCCTTTGTTTCATGGCGACCTCTGCGACTGCCGAGCGGACCGGTCGCTACCGCTCGCGGTTCTGTAACGTTAAATCTTTTGCGCGAGCACGGCTGATCTTGACCATCCGATGACGTGAAAAGGCGGGAAGCGATAATGGCTGACGACCTGAAAATATCGATCGGTGGTCTCGGAAACCTTGCTCATTGGGTGCGCCTTGAATCGAAAGAGCATTTCCAAAAGAGACGTGACGAGAGAAGGACGCATCGGCAATTGAAGCAGATAACCGCCCCGTGAAATCACCCGCGCTAATTCGCTCAATCCTTCATCGAGCGCTACGTATTCCAGCACGCCGCTGGTCACCACCAAATCAAAAGCTTCATCGGCATATGGCAAAGCCAGGATGTTTCCCCGCGTGAATCGAACTGCCTGCTGCTCCGGATTATTCTTGTTGACGTACTTCTTCGCGGTGGCCATTGACGAGGCGGAAAGATCGAGCGCCATTAGTTTGACTGGGCCTTTGAGCGTTCTGAGCAGAGCCAGCGTCAAAGTCCCCGTGCCGCATCCCGCGTCAAGAATTCTCGCGTCGGGAAAAATCGGCAGCGGATGTGCTTCGAAGTATTGGTCGAGTGACCGCCCATATCCGTTGAGCTTGAAGGTCAAATCATAGAAGCGCTCGATACGGTCGTAAAAGGAACCTGGGCGCGTGTTGCTCTTGGTTGCGGTCAATACGTATTCGGCCATTCAAACCTCGCATTATGCCAATCCCGCCTTCGCATAAACGCGGGATTGGTGTTTCCACCGACATAAAAAGCGTCGCCATTCTAACTTGCTTGCGCAAATTTCCCAAACCAAAGTCCGCGAAAAATCGGTCTACCACGATTTATCGGTAATCTCGCCGAATCTTTCTGTCCCAAAGGAAGAGGGCATGAAACCAAGAGATCTCGGCACAATGTTAGGGCGCTCGCATACACAATTTACCCGCAAGAACCAGCATGTCTCAGCGTTCAGCCCACGGTTAGTTCTGATTTTCTTTAGCGGAGAGGAGCAGAGAAATGGGAAAGATTTTGGTGATGCTTGGCTCGGCGGCGATTCTGGTGGTTCTAGCCGCGGGCACGTATAGCTATTTTGCGCGAAGTGTCGAAGCATTTGGCGCCGTCAGTACCGCAGTCCCGAACGAGCTTTATTCGGAGCGAGTAGTTGCCGAAAACGGTTTCTCGGTCGAGGTCCTGGTCGATGGTCGCCCCGTTCCTGAGTACGCCGGGCGCGGTCGTCAATACGTCGAAGCGCTTGAGAATGCAGAATACGAACTGCGAATTCATAACCCGCTGGGCACGCGGGTCGCGGTGGCGCTTTCGGTTGACGGGCTCAACACTATCGACGCGCGCCACAGCAGCGCCTGGGATGCGCACAAGTGGGTAATCGAGCCTTACGGAACTATCTATGTGCGAGGTTGGCAGATGAGCTCCGAAAATGCGCGTCGGTTTTACTTTACAAGTGAGCGCGATTCTTACGGCGCCAAGTTGGGACAGACTGCAAACCTCGGCGTGATCTCGGCCGTGTTCTTTCGTGAGCGCAGACCATACACGATCATGCCGGTGACGCCTTCGCAGTCAAGACCTCCGTACGAAAAAGAAGATACCAGGCGGGATCAGCGCTCGGCTCCCGGAACGAGTTCGGCTGGCGAAGCGGCACGAACTGAAGGTGGACGCGATGCCGCAAAGTCGCGCAGTGTACCTTCTTATCCACCACCGGACGACGAGTCCGCCGCGACCGGCATTGGCCGTTCAGTACGCAACGATGTGCAGTGGATCA
>QHXG01000591.1 GCA_003222845.1 Acidobacteriota bacterium
CATCGGGACCTGGCGCGCGCGACACTGTGTTATCTGAGAGATCGCGCTGCACTGACACGTCCATGCCAACCAGCGCGTCAGCACCGACGCGACGCCCGTCGCGAATGCTCGAGTTGATCCCAATCCAGGCTTCGGCGCCGATGACTGCACTACCGGCGATAATCACACCGGCGGTGATACTGGCATCACGTCCGATACGAACGTTGTGCCCGACAAAAACACTGGCAGCTAGCTTGGCATAGTCTTCGATAAACGTTGGCGAGATCGTGCCGCCCTCGATCACTGAGGTTTCACCGATCTCGACGTGACGCCCAGTGATGACGCCTCCAAGATGAGGGATTCGTGTCTTGTTGCCAGATTCGTCCCGCACAAAACCATATCCGTCGGCGCCGATGACTGCGTTCGCTCGGACGACCGACTCTGCACCGATCAAGACGCGCGGATAGATTCGAGATCCTGCCCTAAGGACAGACCCTCTCTCGATGACGACGTCTGGACCGACGGTACAGAATGGTTCAATAACCACGCCTTCACCGATCTCAACGTTACCCTCGACCACTGCCAGTGGAGAGATGATCGCCGTTTCTGCGATCTTACAAATCTGGACCCACGGCGGATTCCTGTGCTCGGCCCTAATGAATTCCAGAACTTTGGCGATCGCCGCACGCGGATCGGCGACTTCCAAAACCAGACAGTCTCCGGAGTCGTCCGCCATCTCGGAACCGTTCGGCGCGATGACGATGCACCCGTGGCGCAGAGCGAGAGACTCACGAGTGGCTCTCGTGACGGACTTGTTGATGAAGTAGAGGCATCGATCCTCGGCCGCCTCGAGTGGCGCGACTCCTTCAACTACCCGATCGCCCTCTCCCGGCACGCCGATGATTCGACGTATCTCTTGTTCGTGCAGGGTTGCGCGCAGCACATCAAATCCCTTCCTTAAGCCGCCGCGTATAGTAGCCGGCGAGAGCGTCGACAAACGCATCGTAACGATCAGAAACTGCTTGTACTTCACGCGATTCGAACTCCCTGATCATGGCCACATAGTCGTTCTGCGGGTGTAACCAGGAATGTGGATGCGCCACTAAGCACATATTTTGATCCTCGTCCAACGCGGTCTCGAAGGTGTATTGCCGCCACATCATCGCACTCTCGCTCACGTACAGCAGGTGATTATCATGGATCGCCTGGCTTGCATCCACGCAAGCGTGATGACCGGCTGGTAGTCTGACCTTCACGAAGCCGGCGTTAACCGGATCATGCTGCGAAAAGGATCGCACAGTCGCTCCCACGATAGCGCTCAGAACGTCCAGCCGGAATGCCACTTCCTTGCCGATGTCGGCATGAACGGCGGAACTCACTGCGAAATGCAAACCAATCTCGTGACCCAGCGAGTGAATCTGACGTATCTGACGGATGACTTCGCTCTGGAGCGGATTGTAGAACTGGCCATCGACCAACACGAAGAACGTTGATCTCACGCCAGCCTCGTGCTCCAGTTCGGCCATCTCCAGCGAGTAACTCGGCGCAAAGTCGATGTCGTGCCGGAGCGCAATGTAGCGCTGTGGCCGCGGCGGGCCGCCCGGAAGAAAATCCTGGAAGTGGATAAATGAAAAGCCCAGGGTTTTTGCCTTGGTGAGAAAGTCAGTGTAGAGCTGCCGCGACAAACGGCTCAGAACAAATTCCTTCGGAGTCGTCATTAATCGGGCTCGTCTCATTGTCCCCTAGTGTTTCCGCGGCGACCTCTCGATCGCTCGCCGACAACTAATCACACTTATCGTGACACCGCTGAAGGGCGATAGTCAAAAGCAAGATTGAAACCATTTGCGACGAAGATCATTCCGGCAGGCCTACCTCCTAAAATGACTTTTCCTTATCGGCGTAATTAGACGACAAGTTCTTGCGACCACATGCGGTTAGCTTCCAAAGTTCGCGCGGTGCTGTTCATTCGCTCTTAGCCATGTCCGGCATGGTCCATTCCGGTTGTGGGAGCTCCTTAAGTGTCCATAACGCTAAATACTTGTGTACCAAGACGCCTTGGTGCACGCGCTTCTCGTCGATTAGCTTGAGTGGTGCGGGAAAATCAAAAGGAAATAACTGTAGATTCAATGGCCGCCATGCGCCGGTATTTATATCGTTGTTTCTGTCAACCGAGGCAAAGGTTGTCGTCAGTAGATATGTCGATCCGCTCTCTTCAAAATTTTGAATTGCAGCAAAGATATCGTCAAAAGAAAGATGCACCAGACAGTCGCGGCTGAGAATCACGTCTACTCTAGGCAGCTTGTCTCGGGTTATGTCAGTAATGAGGAAAGACCTAGTCGCGTCACCGTATTTGCGCTGGTTTTCTAAAATTAGTTCCGGAACCACGTCCGCGCCGATATATCGGTCCAAATCCAATTTGACCTCTTTCATCCAGTTGAAGTCGCCGCAACCAGCATCCAGCAGGCTCCTTACGCCGAACTCTTCTAAGAGAACTGCGATCTCAGCTCGAACGACTGATGTCCGTGCGATACTAGAGCCAGGTCCGGAAACTGACTCGGAATCGCCCCACGCGTTGCGATGATAAATCTGCGTAAAAATATCCTTCGCATTGGGTGGTTGATGCTGAGTTGCCTGCCGAGTCTTTATGATACTTGGGGTCGGGTTCTTGTTGGCAGTTCGGGCCGCACTGCTCTGATTGTTCTTGTCGAGTGGCCCGGACCTGAAGACTTGGCCAATAGACTTGTATGCTGGC
>QHXG01000592.1 GCA_003222845.1 Acidobacteriota bacterium
CGGTACACCACAGCGGAGGTGCGCGACGTCGACGCAGCGATCAACGCGAATATCGTCGTTTACCTCGGCGATTGCGAAGAGACTCGGCCGGCGATTGAGCACATGCTCGCAGTCCTGCGTGCCAATGGCGAAGACATGTCCACCAAGTGGTACGAGAGTCGCTTCACCGTCTGGTATTTCTTTTCGCACGCGCTTCACGAGATCGCGCCGGAGGCAGGGGAGATGATCGTACCGCGTATCGAGGCCACGGCGCCTGTCAACTCACTAGAGCTCGCGGTTGCGACATCGACGTTGCTGCTGTGGAATCGCGTGCCCGATGTCGGGCCCCTAATCGAGGCGCAGCTTCCGTCAGGAGCCTGGCCGCGCGCTGGCTTCTATCACTGTGGCCGCAGGCGAATAGATTCTCAACCGACGCCGCCGTGGTGGGGCTCCGAGGCATTGACGACGGTGCTCGCCGTTGAGGCGCTGACTCGTTATCTCAACCGTATATAAGTCACGCACGAATAACAACCCAGATCGAACACGCGCGTGACCTCATAACTTTTTCGGCGCGCTTAATCTTCGACCCCGCATCCGCGTCATGATAACCTTCAACGCGTATACAAAAACCTTCAGGTCTTTCAACGCTTGAAGCGCGCGCCGCGGGAAAAGGAACAGGTGTGTGGCTATCAAGAGCGTGTCGAGGAGGTATCTACTCGAAGACGAGAGCAGCAGCGCCAGAGGGAAGAAGAGTTGGTAATATTCCTGCATCAGGATGTGATACCTGGCCTTCGGGACGACTACGACGAGGTTCACCCCCCACAGCCGCTTGCGCAGGGCTTCGAACAGCGCGTAGAAGCAGAGTAGGGCGACGGCCAGACGGCTGCCCGCGCGCCAGAGCATGACGCAGAACGCCGCCGCCTCCGTCGGAAAGATGATGAAGTTGCCGAACCGGTGGACCCATGTTGTTTTGTGGCGACGGGCAAAGGTTCCGAGATCAGTCTTCTCATCATTCGGCAAATCGTTAAGCTGGTGCCACAGTATGCTGCGTAAGCCATAGCTCAACGACCACGTCGCGACCGAAGTGAACCAAATCGTATCGAAGGCACCAACGCGCCGGCTCACCATCGTGACTGCCAAAAGACTGGGAAACAAATGCTCGCCAGAAGCGCATGCCAGCAGACCTAAGACACCACGAGTCTTCAATCTGAATGGCGGGAGCGAGTAGAGTGTGAAGGAAATCCACGCCCCAAGATAAAGTGACACCAACAGAGCCTCGCCACGCCAGTAGACCGCAGCGGCAATCCCCAGCAGAAGGCAGGCGGTTAACGCGGCGATAATGAATGAGCGCGACTTACCGACAAGGTGGTTGACTTTACCGCTCGCCTGGTCGTCGTTAAAATCGGTGAGGTCATTGATGACGCTGGCGTAGGCGGCGCACGTGGCCAAGGCAAAAAGCATGACCAGCAGTTGTGGCCACAAGGATGATATTGGAATCCGTGAGAGGAATGCGGTCGCGTAGGCGATGGCGAGGGTTGGTGAAAGCTTGTATTCCCACCATTCAACCGCCCGCACAGTTCGAAATATGTCCGGCCAACGTAATGGAGTAGGGGAAGCTGTTTTAGTGTGATCTAGTTCCAATGCAGAATTTTATTCATGTGACCAGCGCGGTTAGCGCGCGCCGCTTCACTATTGTAAGTACCTGTCCGGATCCCTGGGGCGGAAGCGAAGAGCTTTGGTCTGGCGCAGCCCAAGTTCTGTCCGCGAATGGCCACCGTCTTTCAATCTTCAAGACATCGCTCGACCAAACGCATCCCAGAATTCAACAACTCAAATCTTTATCCTGCAAGGTCCGCAACCTGCGGCGGCTCCCTGCTCCCCAACCTCTGATCACACGCTCTCATCTTTTCTCGATGGCTGTTCACCTGACCGTTCGCCGTCCTGACTTAGTAATAATTTCGCAAGGCGACAACTACGACGGATTACACTTCGGTTATCTCTGCCGAAAGCTCAGGATACCCTACGCGCTGGTAAGCCATAAAGCTGCTGACCATTTTTGGCCGCCGGACAAGTCGCGCCGGTACAGGCGTGAAGTCTTCGCTGGTGCAGTTCGGTGCTTCTTCGTCTCAGAGCATAACTGGCGTCTGACCGAAGAGCAGAACGGCATGACTCTGACGAATGCGGAGGTCGTCAGAAATCCGTACCTCGTAACCGCCGACGGCCCGCTCCCTTGGCCCGGGCGGGAAATGGAGTGTTTGCGCCTTGCGTGCGTGGCGCGCTTGTACCTGCTCGACAAGGGTCAGGATATTCTGTTGAGGGTGTTGGCGGGTGAAAAGTGGAAGGGGCGCAAACTGCACGTCTCCTTCTACGGCAGCGGCGTCAATGGCGAGGCGCTGGCAGACCTAGCCGCAAGGCTCGGCCTGCGCAACGTCTCGTTCGAAGGACAGACCGAGGACGTACTTGGCATCTGGAAAAATCATCATGCGCTGGTGCTGCCTTCCCGCGCCGAGGGAATGCCGCTGGCACTGGTCGAAGCGATGATGTGCGGGCGGCCGTGCGTCGTTACAAAGGTCGGCGGCAATGCCGAGGTGGTCCAGGACGGTGTGACTGGCTTCCTGGCCACCCCGGACGAAGACTCCATCGACGCAGCGCTCGAAGAGGCGTGGGGGCGGCGCGAGGAACTGCGCGAGATGGGGCAGCGCGCGGCACTGAGGATTCGCGAACTGGTACCGGCGAGCCCCGCCGAAGATTTCGCCGAGACATTGTTAGACCTCACGAACGCGTCGGATTCACGAGCGGCCCTCGGACTGGGGGTTCGGGCGCATGACTAAAGGCTTAGTGTCGGTCATCATTCCTACGTATAATCGAGCGGATTACGTCGTCGAGGCGGTGCGCAGCGCGCAAGCTCAGACTTACCCGCGCAAGCAGATCATAGTCGTGGACGATGGATCGCGCGATGACACGGCGCGCCGCGTCGCCGAAATCGGCGATGTCGAATACTATTACCAAGCCCACCGCGGACAGGGGGCGGCCCGCAATCACGGACTCCGAATCGCCGCCGGCGAATTTATCGCGTCGCTCGACTCTGACGACCTGTGGGACAAAGACTTCCTGAGCCGCAGCGTCGAATGCCTCGAAACTCATCAGCTCGATTTCGTATTCACCAACTGGACGAAGGCGCGGGGCAGTCAGTCGCAGCCCAGCGAGTGGCTGCGGGACGGCAAATGGAAGAAGTACCAAACACGGAGGCAGGGCGAATGGTCGCTCCTCGGCGCCGCCGAAGTCAGAAAGCTGTTTCTCAAAATATGTCCGGCTCCTTCTTCCTCCCTGGTCATTCGCCGCAGCTCAATCGCATCCGGATGGGGTGAACGCATGCTGATTGCTGACGACTGGTACATGATTCTGGAGACGGCCCTTCGTCGCCCTTGCAGGGCGGCCTTCAGCCTCACGCCGCGCTGGAAGAAGCGCGTTGACGGACAGAACGTT
>QHXG01000053.1 GCA_003222845.1 Acidobacteriota bacterium
TGTTCGCGGAGTTGCAGCAACCAGTCTAGGGCATCTCGCCAGAATCCACGGCGCCATCGACGAGGAACAGGTCGTGCCGGTCGTGCGCGAATTGCTGCATGACAGTGATCCTGAGACTCGGGGCAAAGCGCAGGATGCACTGTCTGATTTTTCTACTTTCCTCGGTTGGGATAGTCGCAAGCGCAGAAAGCTTCTGGCCGCCTAATGTATTTCTTAACCGCAACGCGGTTGCGCCCTCCAGCCCAGGGTTGACGCTTGGGCTACCCTGGGGATCACGGATGGAAAATAATTATTCAACCGCAACGCGGTTGCGGCATTTCCTAGACGAATCAAGAACGGGCGCAACCGCCTTGCGGTTGGGAATCAACGAAATTCGTTACCTAGGGTAGCCGAAGCGTCAACCCTAGGCTGGAGGTCGGAACCGCGTTGCGGTTAAGCGAAAGGGCCAACGTGGTCTCAAATGGAGTTAATCAAGAATCGTGCGCCCGCGAAAGCGGGCGGCAGAGCGATCATTTAGAATACTCAGCGTAATGAAGCGACAACGCGATGTCGCCCGCGTCGCGGGCTTCGAAGACATTTTGTTGTTTCGCACCTGGGGCTTGCGCCCCAGGCTTTACGCTGGCGCCTGCTCCGCAGGCTGATCTATCAAACTACCGTCTTCACGGCAGGTAAATTAAATGAAAGCAAGTATCGACGCCATCCTGCAACGCGAACAGGCAGAGTATCTCGATAAGCTGATGCCTGAGAGTACTGGTCTGCTTGCCGAGATGGAGAGCTATGCGGCTGAGCATCGCGTGCCGATTGCCGATCGCGAAGTGGCGCTGTTTCTGGAAATTACAGCGCGAGCGATCAAGGCGCGGCGCGTGTTGGAATGCGGGATGGCGATTGGTTATTCGGTGATCCATCTTGCGCGAGGCATGGCCGATGGTGGCCTGGTAGTAACCATAGAGCCGAACGACAAGATGATTCAGGCGGCCGAAGGTTTTCTCTCACGCGCTGGCGTGCGCCAGCCCGTGCAGATCGAAAAGGGTTACGCCCTGGAAGTGATTCCGCGCCTGGAGGAGACGTTCGATCTGGTATTCATCGATGCTGTCAAAGAAGAATATCGCGGCTATCTCGATTTGGCTTTGCCGAAATTGCGCGAGGGTGGTGTGGTGATCTGCGACAATCTTCTTTGGGGCGGCCAAGTCGCAGGCGAGATCAACTCACCGGATCAGAAATCATCAACCGCAGCGTTGCGCGAATTCAATCGGTACTTCGTCAATCATCCGCAGTTGCGGGCAGAGGTCTTGCCGGTGGGTGATGGATTGGGTTATGGAGTGAAGGTCTCGTGAGTTTCGTAGCTCGGTTAGGAGCCGAATGTTTATAGTTCAAAACGTCCCATCAAGTACGAAGCTTCAGACGGAGCGCCGTGATCATTCCCCAGAAAAATGAATCTCTTGCCAGAATCGTTGACACGGTTGCCTGCGGCGGCGTCATCGCTTTTCGTACCGACACCTTCTATGGCCTGGGCGCCGATCCTTTCAACGTTGCGGCCGTTCAAAGAATCAAACAGCTCAAGGGCAGGGAAGAGCGCAAACCCATCTTGATCGTGATCAGCGATCGCAAGCAAGTCAGCCAATTCATTTATCGACCTGCCGCCACGTTCAATCTGCTCGCCGAAAGATTTTGGCCGGGGCCGCTGACTTTGATTGGTAAGGCAGAAGTCGAAGTACCCGTTGAAATCACGGCCGGCACAGAAACCGTTGGCATCCGCTTGCCGAGCGATGATAAAGTGCGCGCGCTAATTGAAGCCTGCGGTGGTGCTCTGACCGCTACCAGCGCCAATCCCTCGCATGAAGCGCCGGCGAAGACTGCGGCGGAAGTTCGCGCGTACTTTGGCGATGAGATCGATTTGATCGTTGACGATGGGGAGGCGCGAACCGATCAACCCTCGACGGTTGTGGAGGCTCGTGCTAATGAGCCAAAGCTGATCCGCGAAGGTGTCATAGCCTGGGCTGAGATTCAGAAGGCGTTGAATCGAGACGCTTCGCATCGCAAGACACAGATTCTCCCCTCTCCCTTTGGAAGAGGGTTAGGGTGAGGGTTTTAAGCGCGGAACCAAAACCACTAATCCTCTTTTAATTTCGTAGCTGCGCCTCACCCCAGCCCTCTCCCGAAGGGAGAGGGAGTTAACGGCTGAATACTTATGGGATCAATCGAGCAGCGAAGACATCCGCGCCTCAACGTGGAATTCTTTGCCGACTGGGGTTGGGGACCCGAGTGCGAGTACTACGATAAGGTGACGAGTCTCAGCATCAGCGGATGCTTTCTCGCCACGAAGAGGGAACTGAATTCCGGGCAGGAGATCTATATCAAGTTAACTGGAGAGGTCGCGGGTACGATCAATCTGAAAGGCGTGGTGCGACACCTGCTGCGCGTGATGGAAGGAGCACGGCCGACGGGAGCAGGTATTGAGTTTGTTAACGTGTCGGTCGAGAGTGAGAGAAAACTGCAAGCCGTGTTGGATAGTTATCGATAGATCGGAACGAAGATGTACGCAAGAGCCGGCAGGGATGCCGGCGAACCGCACGCAGGATGCGTGCGCTCCCTTATGCGTGCGCTCCGTTACTTTCCTATTGTCAAATCCTTCACGAATCCCCAATCACCGCTGGCGTTTACGTGAATGTTGCCGACGCTCTTTTTGGCGATGACCATGTTTGCTTGGTACCAAAGTGGAAATATCGGCGCGTCGTTGCTGACTACCTGCTGAATCTTGGTATAGAGCGAGATTGCCTTTTGTCGGTCCCAGGTCTTGACCGCCTCTTCCAGAAGCGGGTCGAGCGCGACGTTGCTGTAACGGCTACGGTTCTTTGACGCGCGGGTTTCTGTTGGTATCTCGGAAGTGGCAAACAAATCTTTGTAGAAGATTGGATCCTGATTGCCGCCCACCCACTGACCGTAAGCAATCTCAAAATTGCCTCGCCTAATCTCTGTAAAGTGCGTGGTTGATTCAACGGCTTCGATGGTAATCGGCACGCCAACCTCTTTAAGGTAATTCTGAAACACACCGGCATATTCACGCGCCGAGGTGCTGCTGCCGATGATCCGGAGAACCAGTGGCTTCGAGAAACGCATCTGCGGTCCGTCACCATCCGGATCGTGAAAGCCGGCTTCATCCAGCAGCTTCTTCGCTTCGGCCGGATCGTAATGATAGGTAGTTCCCTGAGTGAAGGCCCACGACTCCTCAGGCAGAATTGAGTGCGCAATCTTGCCTTGCCCGAGCAGCAACTTGCTGACCATGGTCTCCCTATCAATTGCGTAGCAGATCGCCCGACGCACGCGCGCATCGTTTAGCGGCGGCGCGGAGACATTGAAAGTGAGGAGATTAAGGTTCGAGCCCGGAAACTGAAGAACTTGCAGGTTCTGATCCTGTTTGAACGAGTTGACGGCATCAGGAGAAAGACTCGTTGGCAGCGGAGCCATGTCCACGCGGCCCGCTCGGAGCTCAGCCTGCAATGCGTTCATATCGCTGATTACGCGGACGCGAAGCGCGGGAATTCTCGGCGGGCCGTCCCAATAATTCGGATTTGCTTCCACGTCGACAACCTGCTGCGAAGAGTCATAGCTCTTGAACTTGAAAGGTCCGGTTCCAAGGGGGTGTGTTTTCTGCGACTCGTAGCTGTCCTTGGGAATCATTGGAATCGCGACCAGATTCGACAACAAACCAGTCCATTCCGTGGTCAAGCGAATGATCAAGGTATGAGGATCAGACGCTTCGACGCTGCTAACGTATGATGGCCCCTTCGATGATTTTGCGGCTGCATTGGTTGACGGCGCGAAGAAACTTGCCGACTTCCCAAAGTCGCTGGCGAGGAGGGTATCGATTGTGTATTTGGCATCGGCTGAAGTGAATGGCTGGCCGTCATGGAAAGTCACTCCGTCGCGCAGCGCAAACGTGAAGGTCAATCCGTCTTCGGATCGATCAATCTTTGAAGCGAGCTCCGGCACATAGTCAAACTTTTCGTCTTTCTTGACCAGTGAGTTGAAAATTAAAACGCGCACGCGCTCAGGAGCGGCTTCGGTCGAAGCAGCTCCGATAGGATCGATGGTGCGAATTGGATCAGAAAGCGCTATGACAAAAACACCACTGCGGCGCCGGCATGCTGTCGGCAATAGCATCGCCAACAACACGGAGGTTAGAGCAAGACACTTCAGGAATCTGAAACTACTGCACATTCGATTCTCCCGGATACCGATATTCGAGTCTAACGTTGAGTTCTTTTATGTCGTTGGCAAGTTGCTGGAAGCGAGACATGTCCAACGGCAACGGCGGTTGGGCCAGGGCTTTGGTCGCGGCGATGCGTCTCAGGGAACCATTCATTCGTTTCTCGCTAATTTCGCCGGCCCGCGCGGCCGCCAACAGAGCGCGATATCCGCGTCGAATCGTTTCCGGCGTCGCGCAAATCAATAGCATGTCCTCACCGGCATTGAAGGCCCGCACTACCGCATCTTCGATTTCGTACTGTTTCGCAATCGCTCCCATTTCAAGATCGTCAGTGATGACCAGATGCTTGTAACGTAGTTCCTGTCGCAAGAGATTTGAAACTATGCGCTCGCTGATCGAAGCCGGCTCGATCAATCCGCCGGTAATTCCTTTCTTGATATCGATGTTGGGAAAACCACCATGGCTTACCATGACGACGCGCACCCGATCATCCGCTCGTTGAAAGAGTTCGATGTAAGGTGCCAGGTCCTGCGCCAGCAAATCATCGCGCGAAAGCGGCACCATCGGCATTTCGATATGCGAATCGACGGCGCCGGCGCCGATGCCGGGAAAGTGTTTCAAACAGCCGATACAGCCGGCGCCCTGCAATCCGCGCATGTAAACCGTCGTATAGCCCAGGACTTCGCCGGGCGAACGGCCAAAGGAACGCGAATACAGACCGTTGGTGAGTTGGCTCCGCTCCTCAGTTATGATCGACATCACGGGCGCGAAGTTAATATTGAACCCAAGCATGCGCAGGGTTTCGCCGGTGATCTTTCCGAGGGTTCGAGCCCCTGCCAGATCGCCATGTTGTCGAATGGCCCGGGCGGAAGGCATCGACGGAAAAATCAATCGCAGCCGATCGACGAGGCCGCCTTCCTGATCGACTCCACAGAGCGGAACCACGGGCAACATTGCGCGCACACCATCGAGCAACTGTCGAACCTGTTCGGGAGATTGAACATTGCGTCCAAACAGGATCACGCCGCCGGGTTTGATCTCTTCGATTAGCGAGCGTGCCACTTCGTCCAATCCAGCGCCGGGTAGACCAATAAATAAAAACTGTCCAATGCGTTGTTCGAGGGGAAGTGATTGAAATGTATCTGTTGGCATTGATTCCTGAGGCTGAGTGTATTTGCGACGACTGGACCAGAGCAAGCTTACGACATGGAATGGCAGCGATACAAATAAACCAGAGACTGCTCAAATGAACCTGGAAGATCTCAAGGTAAGGAAGGGTGGCTTGCCCCCGCCAGATCCTGGAGGACAACTTACCAAGCGCGGGTTTAGAAAGAGCGGGGCAAGCCACCATTCCTTACCTTGAGATCATTTGAGTAGTGAGTTTCAGCTTTGGTTAGTTAGAATGTCGGTGCGATGAAAGCAATGATCTTGGCTGCGGGTTATGGTGAACGGCTATGGCCGCTCACGGCCGATCGTACCAAGCCCGCGTTGCCGGTGCTCGGCAAACCGCTAGTTGGGTACGTGGCTGAGTATCTATCGAAGTTTGGAATCAAAGACGTAGTTGTGAACCTGCATCATCAGCCTGAGTCCGTCCAACGGTCTCTAGGTGACGGTAGCCGGTTCGGAGTAGCGTTGCAGTACATTTACGAGCCGGCGATCCTGGGGACGAGCGGTGCTCTGGATAACGCGCGAAATCTCTTGCAGGGCGATACCTTCGTGGTTGTCAACGGCAAGATCGTCACCGACATCGATCTGCGCGCCGCGCTCGAAACTCACCGGCGCACAAAAGCCCTGGCCACGCTGGTGTTGCAAAGGAACGTTGCGCGCGCGCGCTTTAGTATCGTTGAGACTGAAGGTGGATTCGTGAAGCGGTTTGGTGGCATGCCTTCGTCGAACGACGTCGACGGGCCGTCAAACGACAAACTGAAGTTTGTCGGACACAATGCGCCCTTGATGTTCACCGGAATTCAGGTTCTCGAATCGCGCATCTTTGATTACATTCCCCGCGGCGTGTTTTCACATTCGACGGTTGAGGTTTATCCGGAGGCGATCGCAAAAGGCGAACTGATTGCGGCGCACGTCGCCGAGGGACGTTGGTATGAACTTTCCACCTTGCCGAGATATCTCGATATTAGTCTGGCGTTGCTGCGAGCGGAGGACCGCGATACGTATATGGGCCGGAATCCATTGATTGACGCAGCGGCCGAGGTGCATGATTCGATTTTATGGGACGATGTAATTGTCGAAAGAGGCGCAAGCGTTAGACGGGCGGTTCTCGGCGACGCAGTACGCATACCTGCCGGTGATCGAATTAAGGATTCCATAGTCGTTCGAGCCGATTTAGTAGCGGGAGTTACTCCTCCCGCCAGAGCGTCGAAGGGCGAGACTAAAGGCGAGAACTTTGTCGTCTCTTTATCGCGATGATAAGATTCGATTAACCGACGCAGGGGTGTTGGGTGTCGGGTGTGGGGTGCGGAACTTAGAGTCTTAATCTGAGTCGTTCTTATCTGGGACCAAATAACAAGCCATTATTGTTCACACCCGAAACCCTAAACCCAACACCCTAAACCTTCGTTGCATGAGTTCAGCCATTCAAATTAGTGCTAACGCTTTCACTACGAGCGCGCGTGATCGCATCGCCTCTTACGTGGCGAAGCATCAACGCGCGGGCAAGGGCGAGATTGTCGCGCTTACCCCGGATGCGTCAACGCGCGAATACTTTCGCATCCCCTGGGACAAAGGAACGGCCGTCGCCGCCGTTTATCCCGAGCCATTCGATCCTGCGGTGCATCCTTACCTCGACGTGACGCGTCTGTTCATCGAAGCCGGATTGCCGGTTCCCGAGGTCTACGACAGCGACGGCACGTCCGGCATCATCGTGCAGGAAGATCTGGGCGACCGACAGTTATGCAGCGTCTTTGAAACAGCTTCCGACGAAGATCGAGAGGCGTTGCTGGAGCCGGCGATCGAAATCATCGCGCAGATTCAAGCCGCGACGCCTAAGGCATTCGCGCGCGATTCAATCGCAAGCCGCCTGGCCTTTGACGAGCCGAAGCTTTCCTGGGAGTTGAATTTCTTTTTCGAACATTACTTTGGCAGCTTGCGCGGCGAGCAACTGAAGCACGGCGAGACGGCAGAATTGAAAGTCGAACTGAATGACATCGCGGCCGAATTGGCCGCTTGTCCGCGCGTCCTCTGTCATCGCGACTACCATGCTGCGAATTTGATGGTGGATAAGCAGGGCCGAATTCGCATCGTAGATCATCAGGATGCGCGGATGGGGCCCGCAAGTTACGACCTGGTTTCGCTCCTGCTGGATCGGCAGCCGGAACCGCCTTCGCTCGGGGAATTGCGCTCGCATCGGCTGTTCTTTCTTGAAGCGCGGCGACGACGGGGTCTTGCGGCAATCGACCCGGATGATTTTGCGAATGAGTTTCGGTTGATGACGATTCAGCGCGGCTTGAAGGCTACGGGAACGTTTTCGTATCAAACGGCGGTCTGCGGTCGCAGCGCATTTTACGAAAGGCACATTCGACCCACGTTGACGATTGTTCTTCAGGCCGCGGAATGGTTGGAACGTTTTCCAGTGCTCCAACGAATGATTACAGAGCGAATGGGACTCCATTCTGTTTGACGAAGAAATCACCACAGAGAGCGGAGAGGCTTCACAGAGAAGCACAGAGCTTTTCTCTGTGGGCCTCTGTGCGATCTCTCGGGTCTCTGTGGTAAAGAATCTCTGGAACACATAAACTGACTATGGGACAGATCTACATTACTGAATTATCTCGACACGTCGGCGAAGAAGTTACCCTCAAAGGCTGGCTCTACAATATGCGTTCCAGCGGCAAGCTGTTGTTTCCGCAACTACGCGACGGCACCGGCATCGTGCAATGCGTCGTCGCCAAGAACTCCGTCGCGCCCGAAGTGTGGGAAGCATTGAAGCCTCTGGGCCAGGAATCTTCGCTGGTCGTCACCGGCAGCGTTCGCGAAGACAATCGCGCGCCGGGCGGCGTCGAGATCGATGTCCGCGATGCCCAGGTCCTTCAGAACGCGCACGATTATCCCATCACTCCGAAAGAACACGGGACTGAATTCCTTTTGGACAATCGTCACCTTTGGCTGCGTTCAAAAAAACAACATGCGATTTTGAAAGTGCGGCATACGGTAGTGAAAGCAGTGCGCGATTTTCTCGACCATGACGGCTTCACGCTGTGCGACACGCCCATCTTTACGCCGGCTGCGTGTGAAGGAACCACGACCCTGTTCGAAGTCGATTACTTCGGCGACGAAAAAGCGTACCTCACGCAATCGGGCCAGCTTTACAACGAAGCTACGGCCGCGGCATTCGGCAAGGTTTATTGCTTTGGTCCGACGTTTCGCGCTGAGAAATCAAAGACGCGAAGGCACTTAACCGAGTTCTGGATGGTCGAACCGGAAATGGCCTACGCCACGCTCGACGACGTAATGGATCTCGCCGAGCGATTCCTTTCGTACATTGCTGCGCGCGTGCTCGAAGATCGGGCTGAAGAATTGAAGGCATTGGAGCGCGACACTTCCAAATTAGAAGCGATCATACCGCCATTCCCGCGTCTGCACTATGATGATGCCGTGAAGATGCTGGATGAAGGATTCGAGCAGGGAGCGCTCGAACAAAAGTTCGAGTGGGGCGGCGACCTTGGTGCGCCGGATGAAACGTATCTCTCCAGCAAATTCGATAAACCGGTCATGGTTCATCATTACCCGGCCGCAGTCAAAGCCTTTTACATGAAGCGCGACCCTGAACGCGATGAACTGGCGTTAGGCGTAGACGTGCTCGCGCCGGAAGGTTATGGCGAGGTCATCGGCGGCGGCGAGCGCGCTACGTCACTTGAATTCTTACAGAAGCAAATTGCCGCGCACGACCTGCCACAAGAGGCATTTGAATGGTATCTCGACCTGCGCCGCTATGGCAGCGTGCCGCACGCCGGATTCGGCATGGGCGTTGAGCGTTGCACTGCGTGGATGTGCGGCATCGAACACGTGCGCGAGACGATTCCGTTTCCGAGGATGCTTTATCGGTTGACACCTTAGAACCTGACTGGAGAGAGTCGAGACCGAATTTGATTACAGCTCACGGTATAGTCCGAGACAATCATGTTAGTTTTTCCACTAGCCCAGGCGTTCAGAGAGTGTGTCAAAACTCGTGTCAGAACCCGGAGCGGTAGCGATGGGACTCTAACAATTCCGCGAAACTTGATGATCCGGTCGCTACCGCTCGCGGTTCTGACACGGACTCTTCACGCCTGGGTTGCCGAAGTAGTGTGAATTCTTCAGCCCCATTTATGGGGCTTTCGCTAGCAGCATCGGGTAAGAGCATGGCTAAAGCAGTTATGCCAAAGCCTCCTGAAGGAGGCTTGTGAATTAATCGACTCCAGTTACCCAGGCGTGAACGCCTGGGCTAGAGAAAAGAGAGTTTTTCAGACGTCTGTTAACTACGCTTAGATTGATTTTTCAGCAATCGATGGACGAACAACTCCGAACCGAATTCAACGAATGGGCCCGCGCCGGCAAAGGCGAGAGCATGGAAAAGGGCCATCGGCCCGTTGGTGAACAGGAGATTGCACGGATGCAGATCTAGCCGGATGCGCGTGGGCTGGATGTAGGCTGTGGATCGGGATGGGCAACGCGAATGCTTGCTGAGTATGCATTCAACGGCCGCGTCACAGGCATCGACATTTCCGACGAAATGATTCGGGTGGCGCGTGAGTCATCGAGATCGCTTCCCAACGTCGACTTTGAAATCGCCAGCGCCGAACAACTTCCATTCCCCGACCATGAATTCACGCACGCCTTTTCGATGGAGTCGCTCTATTACTACCGGAATATTCCGAAGGCGCTAAAAGAAATTCATCGCGTCCTGAAACCGGGAGGGTTGTTCGTCGCGATCATGGATCTTTATTGGGAGAACGAGGCCACGCACCAATGGATCGATACTTTGAAGGTGCCGGTTGAGCTGCTCAGCGTCGGCGATTACCATTCGTTATTCATCGATGCCGGTTTCGTACATATCCGCGATGAGCGTCTTTTTGATCCGACTCCGATACCGGAGAATTACACGGGCAGTTCTTTCAAGAGCCGGGAAGACTACGAAGAATAGAAACGCGCAGGATCGCTCATGATGAGCAGCGAGGTTGCCCAGTGAGTGCGATCTCGGAAAGAATCGTGACGATTTTCGGCGGCTCCAAATGTCGCGAGTCTGATTTGGAATACGCGCAGGCGCTGCGCGTCGGCGAACTGCTGGCTGATGCGGGCTTAACGATTTGCACGGGCGGCTACTCCGGAGTGATGGAAGCCGCGAGCCGTGGCGCGCACGAACGCGGTGGGCGCGTCATCGGCATCACGATGAATCAGTTCAAGTCTGAACCGAATCGTTATTTAACAGAGAAAGTGCCGTCGGAACATTTTTATGAACGTCTTCAGCGATTGATCACGCGTTCGGTTGGATACATCGCTCTGCGTGGAGGCATGGGGACGGTTACAGAAATCTCTCTGGTTTGGAACAAGCTGCAAACGGGAGTTCTGGATCCAAGGCCGCTGGTTCTGCTCGGCGATTGCTGGCCACCGATTGTGCGCGATTGGCAACGCCATCTTGCAGTGAGTGACGATGACGTTAGAATTCTGAACTTCGCCAACACCCCAGAGGAAGCAGTTGCCATCATCAACGAAAAATCAAAAGGCGTGATCGTTTAAGCTCAAGATGAAGCGGTGTCCAAAATGCAATCGGCAGTATACGGACGAAACGCTAAGATTCTGTCTCGAGGATGGCAGTCCGCTGTTCAGCGCGCACGATTCGGAGGCTCCGGCTACTGAGATCATGCCGCCGCGCGGCAGTCCGACGTTGAAGTCCTCCGGCCCCACAGTTCCGTCCTATTTGAGCGGTGGTGGTATTGGGTCCGAGCAGCGAGTCGTGCGTCAGACGAATCCGCTACTGACGGCCGGCGTGATCGCAATCGCGGTGCTGTTGCTCGCTCTGGTTGGAATCGCCGGGTTCTTCGTACTCAGACAGCCAGGTGGCAACGAATCAGCGCAAGCCAACCAGGGCCCATCTCCGTCGCCAAACAATGGAGGGAGTCAGAAAACGCCCGAAGCAACGCCCGGCTCTGAGGAAATCAGTTCTACGAATTCACAAACGAACGCACCTTTGAAAATCACCGCGTCGGCATCGTCGGTGCGGCTGGCGCTGCAGGCGAATACTTACTACGCCTCGAACGCAATCGATGGAAAGCGCACCACGGCCTGGATTGAAGGCGTAGACGGCCCCGGCTTGGGCGAGTGGATTCGCTTCGATTTCGATCGCGAAATCAATGTTCATCGCATTTTGATCCAGCCCGGGTATTTCAAGAGCCCCCAGATTTGGGGCGAGAACAATCGTCTGGCCAGCATAACCGCGCAGTTTTCCGATGGCACGTCACGCGAGCTGAAGTTTGCCGACATCATGGAGAGTCAGAAGATCGACGTTGGATCGATCAGGACCCGTTGGGTGAAACTGGTGATAAAGTCCGTTTACTATGGCTCAAATCCGGGTCCGTCCGATGACACGGGTCTTTCTGAAGTCGCATTTGAATGGGATTGATTACATCGTTTAATCACTCGCGCTGCCCGGAACAAGTAAGCTAAGATAAGCGTCAAAAGAAACGATGCCGGCTGAGCACAGCATTCCCGAAGATAGCTCGCGGCGCAAGATAATCATCGTCGTGGCGGTAATTGCGGCGGTCTTTATCGGCGCTTTTTTCTATTTGCTGCTGCGAAAGACGGTCGGCGTTAGCCAATCACCGAGACTCGAAAACGCAATCCGACCTGGATCGCCTGACTGGGACAAATATCAGAAACTGATCGCGCTGGACGATCCCGAGGCGGACGAAGCCAAGCGTGCGTTGGGTGATATTGTGATGACGCTCCACACGACCGCGCGTAACTTTACGGGCCGCACGATCGACGGACTCGAGATGCGCGCGGCGGTTGTCGATCATCAGAACCAAGTCGTGAGGGACCGAACGCTGGTGGTGATTCCGGGAAGGCGCGATGAATTGGGACCCAATAAGACCATGTCTGTTGGCATCAATGTAGAAGGCTTCACCGATACAGACGATCGCGCGAACATCAAGATGGAAGTGACGGGCTTTCGGTTTAGGTAACAATTATTTTCCATTTGTCATTTGACATTTTTCATTTCCCATTGGCAGACAAGCTGAAGCTTTAACTCTAAAACAGTCGACAGCACCAAGATCGATGGCAAATGAAAAATGTCAAATGACAAATGGAAAATGATCTTTCCTTCTTACTAATCGAGAAACAGTTCTTCGAGAGACTGTCTCACCGGCTGAATTGAAATGAGTTTTCCATTCACACGGCGCAGGGCCGCGATCACGGCGTCGACTTCTTGCTCATCACTTACTTCAATTCGAACACCGCTCGCGGTTGTGGTCACGGTTGCCCTTACCTCAAGTTGCTGCTTCAAAGCATCGGCCGGAGCATCCGTTGCAATGATTTCGACAAGTCGGGTTTCGCGCGAACGCAATTCATCGAGCGAGCCTGCGTGAGCCAGTCGTCCACTCTTCAAAATCGCGACGCTGTCGCAAAGCACTTCGATATCCGAGAGGATGTGTGAACACATGAAAACAGTCTTTCCTTCGGCGCGGAGTGAGGCAATCAGGTCGCGCACCTCGCGACGACCGACTGGATCGAGTCCACTCATTGGTTCGTCGAGAAACACAATCTCAGGATCGTTGATAAGCGCCTGAGCCAGACCAACACGCTGTAGCATACCTTTCGAGAACTTGCGTAGCTGCAAATCCCAGCTCTTCTTTTCCAGACTTACCCGCGTCAGCAACGCCTCTGTGCGGCTGGCGCGCGTGCTGTGTTTCTGGCCGAATAACTGTCCGCAGTAACTCAGAAACTCGCGTGCCGTCAAGTAATCGTAGAAATAGGGATTTTCGGGAAGATAACCGATGCGCGCGTGCATCGAGATGTCACCGATATCGCGCCCCAGAATACGCGCCGTGCCTGAGGTTGGATAAATCAGACGCATCAAGAGCTTTAGCGTGGTAGTTTTGCCCGCACCGTTTGCTCCCAGAAAACCGAATATCTGACCCTTCTCGACCTTAAGGGATAGCGTATCGAGAGCGCGGGTTTTCCGTTTGCGAAGAAAACCAGCTTCGTACTCCTTGGTCAACCTATCAATTTCGATGACTGTTGGCATAATCTCGGCTCATTCTTTAGAGTCGCAAGTTTATTCGGCCATTGCGCCGGGTTCTTAACCTGGAGGCGCTTGCCTCAGTTTCACTCGATAGATTGTAAAGAGGCCGACTTGTTCGCCGGCATCGCGTTCGTACCACTTATCAAGATTATTAAGGTTTGGTTTCGCCTCCCCGTTTGGCACAACTGCAAAATTAAGCTGCGGATTTGTCGCCTGGGCGATCGAAAAGTGTTCGGCATATTCAATGTAACGACGAAGCTCTTCGGCCATCTCATCAGTGGTGATTGGTTTGGGATCAGAGATCAATCCTTCGACGATTCGCTCGGTGCCGAACAGCGGCGCCAGTACGATGAAACGCGCTTGCAACATGCCGCTCCCGATTTCTCTAGGAGTCAAACTGGAGTAATACATGTACTGATAGAAGCGCTCCTTGCTTTCCGTCGGGCTCACGCCGCAGGCAGGCGTATGCAACGTCCATAAAACCGCGAGCGGACTAGCGGTTCCGATGCTGCGCACGGCATCGAGCGTTGATACATAGACCACCGGGTACGGCGCTTTGCCGGCTCGCGCCGCCGCGAAGCTGCCATCTTCTCTTACCATGCTGTTGAGTCGGCGCGACACCGGGAGCACCTCGTCTCGGAGCCTGGCAACGGCAGCATCTCGACTGGTAATGTCAGATACTTCAACGACACCCCAGCCCAAACATACCAGCGTAGCCATAGCCAGCAGGCGCTGGGGAATCGGTCGGTTGGGATTGCGGGCGCGCCATAAGATCGAAAAGAGCAACACAATAGACAGCAGAGCCATGTAGTTGCCGATGAAACTCTTGTAGTGAATCGGTTGAAGCGATCGGCCGGTGATAATTTGCTGATTAAACACGACGACAAGCATCAGGGCGCACGATGCCGTAAATAGAACCCAAGGGCTTCCGATTTCGATAAGCTTGCGCCGCCAGGCGAATCCGATTATTCCCAGGACGATGAAGCCGATTATCTCAGGCAAATAGAATAGATCGGGCGCGTGACTTAACCGAAGAAAGTGTACTGCGTCCATGTTTCGGTTGCGATGCGACAGCAAGATGAAGAAGGGAATGATCGAAGCGATGGCGAATATTCCAATAATTCCGCCGGTTACCAGAACGCCATTCAGGTCTTCGCGCCTGAAGACTATCCAGAGAAATAGGATAGTTCCAAGCCAGGCAATGGCCGCCGTCCAGAAGAAGAAATACGAAAAAACCAGAACGGCAAATAGAGTTCCTGCGAATAAGGAATACGCAATTCGTGATCGTACTGTCTCTGCCACCAGAGCGCGCCACACCACCAGACAAAAAATGAAGAAAAGCGGGAAGATCGCAGAAGGTTCATAGCGCCGCAAAAACGCAAACATGTCATGCACGCGATTACCGGTGATCATCAATCGCGCCACTCCCTGAGCAGCCGCGAGGGCGCCAAGACAAAGCGTAAAGAAGACTCCAACTGCGGCGAGCTTGCTATCACCCGTCAGCGTCGCCAATAACCAGAAGATTGCCAGCGATGAAGTTATCGCGCCGATAACAATGAGCCAGATGAATGCTGTGTCTGTTGAAAATCCGAGGAGTCTGGCCGGCAGTGCAATGGCATAGGCGGGCAGAAATTGAATGGAAAACAACGATTCGTAGGTAGGCTTACCGGGCAGGTCATCACGTCCGTTGAATGGATCGTTGCGGCGCGGGCGGCCATCAATTAAAGCATTGACGTAGGCTGAATAGGCAATCTCATCGCCCTGCGTGAGCACATAGGAACCTTGCCATTGTGTTCCACGTGCCAGCCACAAATTGATCTGCGGATAAAGACCAATGAAAGTCATCGCCAGGGCGGCGAGCACTCCCCATTTCCATTCGATCCTGGTTCTATTAAAATTCATATGTTTCTACCGAGTCTTCTGAATCTCAGCCAGTTTCGTTTCCATCTCTCGCCGGATTTGCGCGTCATTAGGAAAACTCAAAGCGCGCTGAATTTCGCTTACCGCATCATTCATTCTGCCGGAGGCGGCGTAGCTTAAGCCAAGCTGATAGTGGGCTTCGGCGTCGTTCGGTGTCAGTTGCAGAACTTCTTCGAAGGTCTTGATTGCTGCCGTCTGCTGGCCCATTGCCGCCAGCGTGCGGCCCAAATTAAAACGCGCTGAAACGGACGACGGATCACGCGCGAGGACTGCAGAGAACTCGCGCTGAGCGTCTGCGTACGAGCCCTGATCGAACAAAAAGGCGCCCAAATTGTTGTGCGCTTCGAGCAAAGTTGGATCGATTGCCAGCGCTTGTTTTACGGTCGCGATCGCCTCGGCTTTCTGCCCGACCGCATTTTGTGCCAAAGCGAAATTGTTTAGCACGGTAGGTTCGCGTGGACTCAAACGTTTCGCCTCGGCTAATTGAGCCAGAGCGGCGTCGTTCTGTCTTAGATTGAGGTACGCCAATCCCAGGTTGTAATGGGTGGACCAGGAGGCGGGCGAATAGTAGACCGCTCGCTGCCATAGGGCGACTGCGTCATGCCAAACTCGATTCTGGGCAATCGTGCTGGCGCCAAAGGCTATGACGATTGCACCTGCCAGTATGGCGGCCAGATGCGGCCGGCGTGACCACCGCATAATCAAGCACGCGACCAGATAGCAAAAGCCGATTGACGGTAAATAGAGATATCGATCTTGAACTATGTATTCGAAGTGAAACACTCGCAGATTCAACACGGGCAGCAAAGGCGCGACAATCAAAGCCAACGCAATCCATAAATCGCCGCTCAGTTTCTTCCGATAGACCCCCAATAGCACTGCGACAAACAACAGGATCACCGTGGGCACGAGAAATCTTGGATCAGTCGCGCTCGTAACGAATGATGTGCCGTAAATAAGACTCAGATAGAATGGCGCAATCAAGTGCCTAAAGTAACTGACGACGACATAAGGCACGGTCATCCAGATCGCATAGTCAGGGACCTGGGCCATGAATGGATGCTTCCAACTGATGCGGCCGAGCACGGAGAATCGCAGCCCAAGATACGCGCCGGCCATCAAAGCGTAGGGAATAAGCTGCGGGATCGTCTCGCGCATCTTGGTATTGAAACTGCGCTTAGGTTGAGCTCGCGCGAATTCCCAGGCGATAAAGACGAGAGGCAATGCGAGTGGCGTTTCTTTGCACAATGCGGATAAGCCATAAGCAATCACCGACGCGACCAGGAATTTCTTTTCTCCTTCAGTGCGATAGCGCACATACCAAATCAGACTCGGCACAAAGAAGAGTGCGGCGAGTGGATCGGGGATGCCGCTGATCCACGACACCGATTCGACGTGCGCCGGATGAAGACCGAAGATAAGTGCCGCAATCGTTGCGATTACACGATCACCCGAGAGGCGTTTCAGCAAGAAATAGATCGCGACCGTTGCGCCCGTATGCACCAGTAGGTTCATGAGGTGCCAGCCCGGTTCCCACAATCCGAACAATTGGTAATTGACCGTCAGATAAGCGGTGAATAGCGGTCTATAGTATGGCGGCGGAATGTCTCTAGTGAGCATGCCACGCTGGAAAGCCCACACGTCGCTGGTGAAAGCGCGCGCGATATTGCCCCAGGATCGTAGTGCGGGATTGCCGGCGATTTGTTTGGTGTCGTCGAAAACGAACGCGCCGCTCAGCGAGTTGGCGTAAACCAGAACTGTCGAGGCGATGATTAAGAAAAGAGCGCGGCGGTCGCTAAGCAAATCGTTCATGGCCGAAACATTCTTGTTCATAACGCCTGTAGACGTCGGAGCGGGTTTTCCTGATTGGGTTTGTGCTTTCTTCATCGTTAAGCCAAGGGCTTGGTAAGAAACCGCTCGCAGCGCTTCGATCAACCACCTGCTCCCGCAGGCGGTTCTGACTTCAATGTGGCACCGGCGAGTTGTCGTCGAGGTCCACATCACAACCGCCTGTGATCAATCGATACGGCGTGTTTGATGGATCTGTCGGCGCGCTGGAGACGTCAAGCCGCACACGCGCGGCCCGCAGAGCCGCAGCGACTTCTTTCCATGACGCGGCGCATCGGCCGGTGCTCTTTGCGTAGTCTGAAAGCACTTGCCGAATCTTCGCGCGTTCATCCAAAGAGTCAAGCCGCATCAATTGTTTTTCAACCATGCGCTTCACATTCAAATCATCAGAGGCCTCGTAAAGGTGCACGTACATTTCACGGGCTGCCGCGGTGGCGCCACCCTCAGCTTTCATGCGCGCGCTGATGGCGGCCATCCAAGGTGGCGCACCCTTAATCTGAGCGCCCAGACCATAGATCTCGCTTGCCTTCTGATAATCGTTTTGTTGCCAGTAGACATAGCCGAGATGTTGATAAAGCCGCCATTGATCAGGATTGGCGGCGATGCCGTAGTTGAGGAGGTTGACTGCGTCGTTGGCATTAAGATCGGGCAAAATCAGGGCTCCGTAATAATAGGCGTCCAAAAATTTAGGATCGAGTGTGGTACAAATCTTCAAGAGATCGGGCAACAAGTGGAGGTCGAGCGAAGAAAGATTGCTTAGATCGAAGCGGCCTTCATGTGCGTCTCTGTAGGCCACGATCTTACGCCCTACATACTGGAGCGATCTCATCCAATACCAGTCCGCCGCGACATCGTTAAATGCGAGCGTGACGCGTCTCACTGCCGGTCCATCGAGGTAGAACTGCTCTTCGGCGAAGCGAGCGGAAAGATTTTGTCGATGCATGTCGTTCCAGCGCGAAACCAGAGCGGCGGAGACCAATCCGGCGACGACAATGATTATCAGTGGGTAGTCGCGTCTCATTTCAGATTCTTTCGTCGGAAGATTAACGTCGCGCCTGCTAGTAACACGCTGACATAAATTGCGCCGTAAGCAACTGCCGTAAACAGAGAGATCGGGGTGGGAGATATGCCATGGGCGGCACCCGAGATTGCGTTGTAATTCATCAGATTAGGCAGTACATAATAGAGACCCGCGAAAATCCAGCTCGTCGCCGTTCTGGCCGACGTTTGCGACAACATCTTCAAGTCAGAGTTGAAATGCCCGATAACAAAAACGAAGAAGCTCAACAATGCCGAAAGCGCTGGTGACGAGAAAGACGAGAACAACATCGCTACAGCCGTAAGAATTGTCAGCTCGACATAAATTAGTAAGATTGCCGGCCAGATATGGATAACCAAAGGATCCCATCCGCGCTTCACGTAGACGACGGCCGCCGACAATCCCAGACCCATAACGACGACATTAACCAGTAGCGTTAAGGAGAGGCCAAGGTACTTACCCAACAAGAACTCGCCGCGGCCGATTGGCTTCGAAAGAATTGCGTAGAGAGTACGTCGCTCGAGTTCTTTGTAGACGAGGCCGACGCCGACAAAGATCGCTATCAAGACTCCGAACAGCAGGATTGCACTCAGGCCTAGATCGACAAGTATTTTTGCTTCCTGCCCGCCAGACAGTTCACCGAGGAAGATCGCGCCGGCAATTAACAGCAAAGCGAAGACTACCAGGTTGTAGAGCACACGATCCCGCACCGCTTCGCGAAATGCATTACGCGCGATTGCGGCGACGCGTTGGCGAGCGAACCCGCCAATAGGTAGTTTCGCTTTATCGAGTTGGGGGGTAGCGACTGAGTCGGCCAATGGTCTGCTCATGACGCCGGTGGCGAGCAATACTCTAACTTATGCAAGGCGTTTGTGGAAGAGATTTCTTCGCGGAAGCGAACATTGCGCCGAGGATCACAATCCAACTTGCGGCGCTGACGAGCTCAAATATCCGTACGCGTGCGGAGAGAACGAAATCCAGTGTGATATCCGCGGCTCTGGCGGGCAATGATATTTGCAGCAGACCATCAGCGTTTGGCCTTACGGGCAAAGGGTGGCCTTCGCTTTTGGCAATCCAGAGTGGGTAGAAATAAGTGCGGACGACCAGATCCGTTTCTTGTCCTTCGCTTACGTGCAGACTCCGATGCTCTGGTTCCCAGGAGGTAATTGCAACTTGTCGCGCGTCCGCGTATGCTCGGTCGTTCATCTTTTGGACGTTCTTGAAGTCTCGAGCCCAAACGGGCAGATAATCCTTAAAGCTAACTGCGCCACGAACGTCTTGTGCCAGCGCTTCGAACTTCCCGCGGCCAATGTATTCGCCGTCCCAAATAATCTGAGTGCCGATGAAAACGAGCGAGAGTGCGAATCCTAAGCCAATGGCAAAATCGCGAGAGCGCAATTGACTAAGTCGTTCTTTCCATTTTGGAATGCTGCCGGCCACCAGCAGAGCGCCCATCAATGAAACGACCGAGAGCCAACGCCATGGAAATTGAAGTTCAGATAACTTCGGCACGATGGCCCAGACGGGACGACTGAGCGGCGTGGCCATGAGAAATGTTGCCAGCAATACCGCGAACGCTGCCTTCACTCCCGGACCGGACTTATCTTTACCGATCGAGCGCTTAATGAAGAACACTCCAGGCAACAGGAACCCAATCACTGCGAGCGCGAGTACGTTCGCATACCAGGTGTTTCGGTTAGTCAGAGCGACAGTAGAGAAGAGAAAGTTGAGGTGGTAGTCGTAATATGGATTCGGCGCCGTCGAGTGGGCCTTAATCCAGGAAAGCTCCGCGACCATCGAGGTCCAGAAGAATGAACTTGCAGCCAGACCTAACGCACCCCCTAGCGACAATGCCACCAGAGTGTGGAGTAAATAACGAGGACGACCCACCAACGCGCGCGACACCCTCACGAAAACAGTCGCACCGACTTGGTCTTCATTCCGGCTGGATCTCATTCTTTCGTTCGTCACGATCCTTCCTGAGAAAACCCGAACTAAGGCATAGAGCGCCAACGACAATGATCCGATCACCGTCAGCGGAAGATGCGTGAGAATCAATAAGCCGTAGGCTCCAGCCAATCCAAAGACATCGTACTTGCTCTTCTTTCGGCAAAGTCTCTCAACGAAGGCAAATGCGAATGGCAGGATCGAACAGGCCGCGTACTCTGATAGCAGCGAGGCTTGATAGACTTCGTTCAAACGGTAAGGCGCCAACGCGTACAGAATACCGGCCCACATCGCGAGCTTAGGATTCAAAACGCTACGTGCCCAAAAGTAAGCTCCGAGGCCGCCGACTATCGAAAGCAGAACTAACGACGAAATCGAGGCCGAGTACCAGCCGCCGGTTAACCAACGCGTCGCACTAAGCAGGTAGTAAAGGCCCGGAGGGTAAACCGTGAACCTTAGATCACCCAGCCCATAATTGGATTCGGCTAACCACGCCGGATGAAAATGGCCGGACTGAAGCGATTCGTAGAAAGGAAGGACGAACCTCAGGTGGTTTGGGAGATCGGCGCCGCTCGGAATACCGAGGATCATGATCGGCAACAACACGACGGTGGCCACAATGGCCACTACGAGTCCGCTACGGAGGTTCGGACGAAGCCAAGCACGATTAGTGACGATTGCTCTCTTTGGAGTGCGCGCAATCGACGGTACATACATTCCTGATAGAAGGATCACTCTCATTTGATTCAGATCAATCTTGATGATTGAAAACGATCGTCACTCAAGTGAAGCATCCAGCCCGACCGTGAGGCACTGCGCGATCAGAAAAACTTTCTTCCCAGGCATTCAAACAACGCAGCGGAGGCGGGAGTTGTCAGCTCCAGCCTCCGCTACACGTTTTTTTCCGAGGGTTGATCAATTTCCCAGCGGCTTCATTGCTTTCACGGCTGCTTCGTCGGGCGGCGCGGAAAGCGTCGCGTCGCCTCGAATTACGGCGTCCTCAGTAATTCCAAATCTGCGCGTGCCGGTCTGGCCGACGCCACTTGTTGTAATGGGTACGGCGTATGCCCAATATTGCGCGGAAGCTCCGGAAACCGCATTGACGACGAACGTGTAGCCGCTCTTCGAGCCACTAGACAACAGGCTATCGGTCAACGTCTTCGCGCCAAGGCCAGGCAAATCAGTATAGTTTCCGTTTCCCTCAGTGTGCAGATAGGTGGCTTCGCATGAACTGATCGCGCGCAACGACTGCAGAGCCGAACCTTCATTGGCGGCGCGGCGTGATGCGAGCAAGTTAGGAATTGCAATCGAGGCGATGATCCCCATTATCGTTACGACGATCATAAGTTCGATCAGTGAAAAGCCTGTTTGATCTTGACGTTCCATGATCGTTGGTCGTTGCGCTGGACGTGCCTGTCAAGCTGCCTGGCTCGCAATTTCAAACGGAGGGCAGGGACAGAGCCTACCCTCGGAAGATATTGATTGGCAGTAAGAGCAACGCTCTAGTTGCCAATAGAGGAAAAGCCGGAGGCAGTACAGTCTGTTGGGACAGTTCCGCTGGCAGTAGGGTTTGCTAGCAGGACGCCTGTCTGGTTAATACAAAAGTCGCGCGTTCCAGTCGCCGTAATTCCGCTAGGGGTTACGGGCGTGGCGCCAGCCGTAAACGTCGTCGTAGAAGCAGCAGGGGCGGTGCCGGTAGTGAAATTGTAGCCACTCTTCTGGCCGCTAGCGAGAACGCTGTCAACCAGGGACTGAGACCCCAGATCATTCATCGTTCCGTAACTGCCGCCTCCAGCGGTCGACTGGTAGGTCGCCTCGGCGCTGCTGATCGTGCGCAGTGACTGCTCGGCCGAACCCTCATTCGCGGCGCGGCGCGAAGCGAGAAGATTAGGGATAGCGATCGCTGCGATAATGCCGATGATCGCCACCACAATCAAAAGTTCAATCAGAGAAAATCCTTTTTCTGTACTCTGTCGCATGTCGGTTTCCTTTCCTTATGAAAAGGTTCCTTTGTTCTTGAGATTCTCAGCAGTAAGCAAAAAGCAACTGCCGCGGCGGCCTTGCGACTTTATCAATCATTCAAACTGCCTCGCCGTGATCTTCAAAAAAGAGGGCAGGGAAAAGCAACCCTGCCCTCGAGGAATTAATTGGCAGTTGAGAGAGAATCTCTAGTTGCCGATTGGGTTACCAAAGCCGCTACCACAAGTCGTGCTGGCGGTACTACCGGCAGCAGCTTTGGCTCGCAGAACACCGGTCTCATCAATGCAAAACTCACGCGTTCCGGTAGCTGTGACACCCGAGGACGTGACAGGCGCGGCTCCACCAACGAACGAAGTCGTAGACGTACCAGCAGCTATGGTGACTGCGAAGTTGTAGCCACTCTTCAGACCAGAACCAAGCACGCTGTCAACCAGGCTCTGCGTCATCATGTAGGCGAAAGTTCCGTAATTGCCGTTGCCGGCTGTTGAATAGTAAGTCGCCTCAGCGCTACTGATTGTGCGCAATGACTGTTGGGCCGA
>QHXG01000594.1:0-200 GCA_003222845.1 Acidobacteriota bacterium
CCATTGAACGAAACCGCCGCTAGTTCCGGCGAAGCCGCCGTTCAAATACAAACCGGCAAAACCGGCGGCATTGGTGTTATCTATTCGGATCTCGGTACCGTCGGCCTGATTATTCAAAACATTTAGCTCTGCCGCTGGACTCGCCGTGCCCATGCCGACGTTGCCGCTCGCGCTGATGTCGATCGAACTTGTCGGCGCGC
>QHXG01000594.1:270-2706 GCA_003222845.1 Acidobacteriota bacterium
CGCCGTGAACCCGCCACCGTTATTCTGTTCCAGTCGAATTGCGGGCGTATTACTGGTGTTAGCATGCACATCCAACACAGGCGTGGCTGTCCTGAGTCCGAGCCTGCCTGAGCTATCAACTTTGACCGAGTTGGCCGGCGCACCGGCAGCGACTGAAAACACAATTGTTCCCGTCTCCGAAGTGCCGGTGGCGCCTTGATCTACGAACCCCAAAAAATTGGCGCCACCATTGGCTGAGTCGTTCGCCCTTATCTGCCAGTTGTTGGTTGGGAAACCGGCCGAAGTGCTCGTGTCGTTAAACTGAATGCGAGTGTTGTTCTCTTTCAGCCTGATGGTGTCAAAGCCGAAGACCTCGTTGTTAACGCAGTCAAGCCCGACACAAAGGCTGCCCTGAATATCCTCGTCGTCCGGGGTCACGACGTCGGGGGCTGAGAAAAGTGATAGACGATGGTTGCGCAGTCTAGTCACCGTGTTGCCCGACACGACGCCGAGAGAACGTTGCTGCGGGTCTTTGTTGATATTCTTTGCCGACGTATCTCGGCGGGCGGTCGGCTCTGTTTCGTTTCCAACGTATACGACACCATTCTGCACGGCGAACGATCCGGACTGGACCACAGATTCCACCGGCATTCGTCTACGATTGATACGTCCTTGTTCGTCCTCAGTGCCGGCGCCATCATCGGGGGCTGGCATGATGCGGTCCTTTATGCCCCGAACCTGCGCGGTGGTGAATCTGAGTTCGTAAGTGTACTGCCCGTCGGGCAGCCTGTTCCCTTGTTTATCAGAAAGCGCGAATTCGGGCGCAGCACCCGCTCCAAACTCTTTGCGGAACACCTGGCCGTCGGGCGCTGAGACGGTCATAGTCAGATCAGAATATTGAGCGCTCACGTTCCACCGGACGCCTGAGGCGTTGGCAGTCATAGTGGCAGGCTCACGTCTACTTTCCACCGTCTGCGCCAGTACAGAAACCTGGAAGCAAGCGACGGCTAACCCCACGCATAGCATGATGGTTGTGCATTTTAGAATTTTCATGGGACCTCCTTTAATGGTCAGTTGTTAACGATTGTCAATTAGAATCTACAAGCCTCACGTTCAAGCCTGTACCAAGAAATAGAGCTGGGCATTAGAAGCTATGGTGGAATCGATGGAATTGTATAGACTCAATCGGCTAAAGTGTCAAGCAAATTCTTTTACCGGTAGTGGGTCAGTTTGAGAGAGTGGCACGGGCGTCCCGCCCGCGAAATCACGCGCAAGATGCGCGTGCCACCTCAAACTGACCCACGGCTCTTTTACTGTTCGGATTCACTCGGCCAAGCAGTTTTGAGATACTCTTCGATACGGAGCGGCCTTATGAGTCACACACGTGCGGTCTTAGCGTTTTGTCTCTCAGGCCTCGTGGCCTCGCTAGGCTTCCCATCAATGCCAGCAAATACCCAGTCGACCGGAAGGACAACTGACGCTCCCACCGCCTCTCCGATCTTCGACGAACTTGCAGACAAAGCAGGACTGAAGTTTCGACACTTCAATGGCATGACGGGCAAGCTTTTTTTGCCGGAAGTAATGGGCTCAGGCGCGGCCCTCTTTGATTTCGACAATGACGGCGATCTAGACGTTTTCCTGGTACAAGGCTCGGCGCTCGAAGCGAGCGGCCAGCCCACGCGCACGCCCTTCCCGTGGCGCGAGTTGGGAGAGCCGCGAGGGAGACTCTTCCGCAACGACCTCGCGGTCGCCAAAGATGGCTCTCGTTCACTTCACTTCACCGATGTAACTGATAAGAGTGGTATCGTGGCCAATAGATACGGGATGGGCGTGGCCGTCGGCGATATAAATAACGATGGCTGGCCCGATTTATATCTAACAAATCTCGGTTCTAATCAGATGTATCTGAATAACGGCGATGGCACTTTTGTCGATGTAACCAGGAAGACCGGAACCGACGATCCGCGTTGGAGCACCAGCGCCGCCTTTTTTGACTATGATCGAGACGGCTGGCTGGACTTGATGGTTGTTAACTACGCTGATTTTTCCGTTGCCAATAGCCCCACCTGTTACGCCGCCACCAGTGCGAAAGATTATTGCACGCCGCGGGTTTTCCACGCTCCCGGCAATCGGCTTTTTCATAACAAGGGCGACGGCACGTTTGAAGATGTCACCGTAGCAGCAGGTCTGGATAAAGAGTTCGGACATGGCTTGGGAGTAGCCACCGCGGATTTCGACGGCGACGGCTGGATCGATATCTACGTCGCTAACGACAGCGATCCCAATCAGCTCTGGATGAACCAAAGGAACGGCACGTTCAAGAATGAAGCACTCTTGTCAGGGGCTGCGTTGAATCGGAACGGACAGGCTGAGGCCGGTATGGGAGTCGATGCAGGAGACTTTGATGGTAACGGCACTGAAGATATTTTCGTTACTCACTTGATGGACGAGACGAAT
>QHXG01000602.1 GCA_003222845.1 Acidobacteriota bacterium
TGAATTACTTGTTCGTCTCCCGATTCGGTATCCTGGAAATACCGCAGTCCGAAGAACTGCGCGACGCCTTTTACTTCATCTTTCGTTCCAGTCGCGAATTCCCAATGCTGAAAAGTTTCATCCGAGTATCTGCCAGTGTGCGAGGCGCCGTAGCTGCGCAGGACCTTCGGGGTGTCGTAGTCGGGATCGAAACTGATCGTTAGGAGGTGTGTCTTTGCGTAAACGTCCGGCTCCTTCTGCAGTTCCTTATCGACAGCGGCGAAGTTGGTGCTCATTAAGGTGCATTGATCGGGTTGCGGGCAGCGCGTGTAGACAAATGTCAGCGCCAATGCTTTACCGCGATACTGCGCCAGGTGTATTCGCTTGCCGTCCTGATTCGTAAGACCGAAGTCGGGAACCTCGTCGCCGGGTTTTGGCTCGCCGGGAATCTCGGCGGTCGGTGAAAGTGGCGCGGTGCCTTCCGCGATGGTGGCGATCTCGACCCATGATGACGTGTCGTTAACAACCAAACTTCCCGTTACTTGATCGCCGGGCTTCATCATTTCGAGATCGGCGTCGTTTTTGATTCTAAAAGGCATCGTCATCGCCGGCATGTAACCTACAATGTCTTCATGTTCGATCGTTGCAGTGCGATCGGTTTTGTTAACGGCGATGACTTTGCCGTTTATCGGATAACGCTTCTCATTTGCCGAGGGACGCGGGCGACAACCGGCAACGAGCACGATGAAGCAGGACAATAGTAGAACAATAATAAGGCGTGATTCTCTGGCTCTGTTCATGGTTGAAGCTCGTATTGAAGTCATTGTAGGAGTTTAACCCTAGAGGACCCGGAGTTCCACGCAGAGGACGTTTCAGAACCGGGAGCGGTAGCGACCGGAACATTTATCATTTGTCATTTGACATTTACTATTTGTCATTAACCCACGGATTATTTGGAGCTCTCCACATATTCACCAATGACAAATGAAAAATGTCCAATGACAAATGATAAATGATCCGGTCGCTACCGCTCGCGGTTCTGAAACTGATCCTCTGTGTCATCTGCGGTTTAGAATTATATGCTAGGATTAACGCGAATGATGGCAGAACAGAAATCGAGCGCGGAGATCCTGAATGGCCGGCAGCTTGCTGAGCAAATCAAGAAAGAAGTTGCCGAAGAAGTTCAACGCATCCGTGAGCATAGTGGCGTGCAGCCCTGCTTGGCGGCGGTTTTGGTTGGCGAAGATGCGGCTTCCGCGGTTTATGTGCGGAACAAAGTGCGGGCTTGTGCTGAGACGGGATTGGGTTCAGAGCACCACACGCTACCCGCGACCACCAGCACGGAGGAGTTGCTTGACCTGGTCGATGACTTGAATCGACGCGACGATGTCGATGGGATCCTCGTGCAGTTGCCTCTGCCTAAGCAGATCGAAGAAGCCTCGATTATCGAGGGCATCGATCCGGCGAAGGATGTCGACGGCTTCCATCCGATCAACGTCGGCTTGCTTGCCATGGGCCGTCCGCGCTTCGTGCCCTGCACGCCGGCGGGAATCATGGAACTGCTGGAGCGAAATAGGATTGAAATCGCGGGAACAAACGCGTGCGTGGTCGGCCGCAGCCAGATTGTCGGCCGTCCCGTAGCGAGCTTACTGTTGCGGCAGAATGCGACCGTAACGATTTGCCATTCGCGCACGCGAGATTTGGCAAGCGCGACCCGCCAGGCAGATATTCTCGTGGCCGCGATTGGACGCGCGGCTTTCATCCGCGGAAATTATATCAAGCCTGGCGCCACAGTTATCGATGTTGGCGTGAACAAGATTACCGATCCGGATGAAGCGCGTTCGCTCTTCGGCGAAGAGGCCGGGAAACGAATTGAGGCGATAAAGCAGCGCGGTTACACGCTGGTCGGCGACGTTCATCCGGCGGAGGCTGATCAGGTTGCAGGACGTCGGACGCCGGTGCCGGGCGGAGTCGGATTACTGACAGTCGCGATTTTGATGCGGAATACTCTGCAGGCGGCGCGCCAACGAAGAGAAATGGCATAAGCAAAGATCGAAACCGCAGAGGACGCAGAGGTTTTCGCAGAGGACGCTGAGGAAAACCCTGATGTTGAAAGTTGGACTTACCGGATCGATTGCGGTTGGTAAGACTTTCGTGCTCGGCGTGCTGAGCGAACTTGGGTGCCACGTGATTGATGCCGATGTTGTTGCTCGCCAAGTTGCATTGCCAGGCTCGCCAGGTTTGAAGGCTGTCATCGATGCCTTTGGCGAGGAGGTTTTGAAGAGTGATGGCTCACTCAATCGCGCCAGGCTTGGTGAAATCGTCTTCGCGGACGAAGCCAAGCGGCAGCAGTTAAATTCCATTCTGCATCCATTCATTATTGCTGCGCAGGACGCGCAACTGCGTGAGTTGGAGCTACAGGATCCGAAAGGCATTGTGGTCGTCGATGCAGCGCTAATGATCGAGTCAGGCGGGTATAAGCGCTTTGATAAATTGATTGTGGTTCATTGCCGGCCGGAAATTCAGTTACAACGCTTGATGCGACGAAACAAGCTTTCGCGCGAAGAAGCCGAGCAGCGGATTGCGACGCAAATGCCTCAGGAAGAAAAGAAGCGTTACGCCGATTACTTGATTGATACTTCGGGAGATTTTGCGGAAACGCGGCGTCAGACTGAAGACGTCTATCACGCTTTGCGCGAAGCCAGCGCATCGTTACAGAACCGCGAGCGGTAGCGACGGGCTCTGGGTACGCAGTCGTCCCGACTGCTTCTGCATCGTAGGTCTGCAGGGCGTAGTGTTAAGGCAGGCGGGACGCCTGCGTACCCAGGGCCCGTCGCTACCGCTCGCGGTTCTGTAACGACACGGAGAACACGCCGAAAACTAGTATTGTCACGAAAGCGAGCGCGTGCTAATTTGGACCGGTGAAAGTCGTTCCGAGAATCTCCAGCCGAGTTCATCTCATCGTCGCGCTGGTAGCGGTTTCGATAACAGTTGCGGGTTGCAGCGCGCCGGCAAAGAACGAAGTCTACTTCGGCAGTACAACTCCGCCGGCCAGAAACATTTTTCGCTATGTCACCGGCGATGAACCTCAATCGCTGGATCCGCAGATACCAACGGGCCAGCCCGAAGGTCGCATCATCATGGCGCTCTTCGACGGTCTCGCAGAATACGATCCGAAAACGACGCAGCCTATTCCCGCGCTGGCCGAAAGTTGGGAGGCTAACAACGACTCCTCTGAGTTTGTCTTTCACCTGCGCCAGAACGCGCGTTGGTCCAACGGCGATCCAATCACGGCCAACGATTTCGTTTTCACGTTTCGCCGTGGCGTTTCTCCCGAGCTGGCTTCACAAAATGCTTCTCTTGCTGACTACATCAAGTACGCGGAGGCTTACACCAAGCACCGCGTTTTTGTCCTGTTGGCGAAAGATTTTGCGGGCGGCGCTTCGGCAGCGCCATTGAGTCAAACACTGCTGAAGGCGCCAGAGGAAGAATACAAATCAGGCGTGACGGCCACGGATACGACCTTTCATCGTCTGATGCACTCGCCCGAGCGGCTAACGCTGCCGAAGGATGAAACGGCTCGTAACGAGACGCTCGCGAAGGACCCAAGACTACAGGCGGCAGTTACAGGGAAAAAGTTTGTCGAGGTAGCGGCCGAGGACATCGGGGTCGAGG
>QHXG01000603.1 GCA_003222845.1 Acidobacteriota bacterium
GGTCGAGAGCCGCGGCGCCTATGACATTGAGTTTCGATACACGCGAAAAGACGGCGCCCAGCGTTGGATGCTGGGACGCGGCCGAGCATTTTATACCGAAGACGGAAAACCGTATCGGTTGGCAGGACTAGGTTGGGACATTACCGAACGCAAACTAGTGGAAGAAAGCCTCGTCAAGAACCAGGAGGCGCTAAAGCTCGCGCACAAAGTCGCGCGCGGCGGAACGTGGCAATGGGACTTAGTAACGAATCAGGTTAATTGGTCAGAGGAGTACTGTGACCTTCTGGGACTGAATCCCGCAGAAGTTCGTCCTACACACGAGGAATGGTCTCGTCGGGTTCACCCTGACGATCTCTCGATGGTTCTTCAAGAGCATAAAACGGCCATGGCGGAAAAGCGGGATGTCGACGTCGAGTTCCGAATCAAGCGAGCAGACGGAGAGTGGCGATGGTTCTACCGCACTGGCCGATTCGTTTACGCCACGGATGGCAAACCTCTCTCGATGATCGGAATCACGTTCGACATTACCGAACGCAAACAAGCCCAGGAGGCACTGCGCGAGAGCCAGGCACAGTTGGCCAACGTAATTGGTTCGGCCATGGATGCAGTCATCACTGTCGATCAGGATCAGCGGATCGCGATATTCAATTCCGCCGCCGAAGGAATGTTCGGCTGTTCGACTGCCGAGGCCTTAGGTCAACCTATCGATCGCTTCATTCCGGAGCGTTTGCGCGCCTTGCACCGTGAACACATTCGCTCGTTTGGTGAGACGCGCGTGACCAAACGGTCGATGGGCGCGCTCGGAGCGCTTTCCGGAGTTCGTGCGAACGGCGAGGAATTTCCGATTGAAGCTTCTATTTCTCAAATCGAAATGAAGGGCAAGAAGCTTTACACGGTAATCCTGCGCGATATCACTGGGCGTAAGCGCGCCGAGGAAGAACGCGAACGGCTTTTGGCCCGAGAGCATGAAGCACGAGCCGAGGCCGAAATCGCCAACCGCATCAAAGACGAATTTCTGGCCACGCTGTCGCACGAGCTGCGGACACCGCTGACCGCGATCCTGGGTTGGCTTTCGATAATGCGGAGTCAGCCACTCGATCCGAAAACCACCGAGCATGCGATTGAGACCATCGAGCGCAACGCCCGAATTCAAGCGCAATTGATTGAAGATTTAGTGGACGTGTCGCGCATCGTCGGCGGCAAACTCAATCTGGACATGCAGCCGGTCAATCTCTTGCAGGTGATCGAGGCGGCCATCGAGGTCGTGCGCCCGGCAGCCGAGGCCAAAGGTGTTGCTTTGCGGGTGAACCACGATCCTTCGGCGGGACTCGTTTCCGGCGATGCGGCGCGCTTGCAACAAGTGGTTTGGAACCTGCTTTCAAATGCCGTCAAATTCACCTCGCAAGGCGGCTCGGTGGAAGTTTTGCTGGGGCGGGCAGACGACTTAGCCGAAGTTGTCGTTCGCGATACGGGCATCGGAATCGCTCCCGAATTCCTGCCTCACGTTTTCGAGAGATTTCGCCAGGCTGAGTCGCCATTGACTCGATCACACCGCGGATTGGGACTTGGGTTGGCAATCGTGCGCCACCTGGTGGAATTACACGGTGGCAGCGTGAGCGCCGAGAGTCCCGGCGAAAATCAAGGCGCGACGTTCACAATTCGACTGCCGCGCGCTTCAGCGCTGCGAACTAATGCTTCATCGACGGAATCCGATCGAGCTGGCGACTTTGATCGATCGCTCGCGGGTTTGCGCGTGCTCGTGGTTGAAGACGAGCCCGACGCTCGCGAGTTGATTTCGCTGGCTCTCAAACGCTCCGGCGCGGAAGTCCAGGCAGTTGCTTCTGCCAAAGAAGCTTTAAGCAAACTGCAAGTGTTCACGCCGGATGTGCTCTTGAGCGACATTGGCTTGCCGTCCGAAAGTGGTTACGATTTAATTCGCGAGGTTAGATCTCTTTCTTCGGACCTCAGCAGAGTTCCGGCCATCGCCTTGACCGCTTTCGCTTCGGAAAACGATCGCCAGATGGCTCTGTCGACAGGTTTTCACGCCCACCTGGCGAAGCCGGTCGAGCCCGATCATCTCATTGAAATAATTAGACGCGTAGTTCGCAGCAACTTCTGAGTGGCAAATTCAGCTAACAATGAGCAAACGAGGGTCCAGCGCTGTAGATGGCCGAAGAGCGAACTGTCGATTGCGTATCACGATCGTGAATGGGGCGCTCCCGTCCATGACGATCGCAAGTTATTTGAGTTTCTGATTCTTGAAGGCGCGCAGGCGGGTTTGAGTTGGGAGACAATCCTGCGGAAACGCGAGAATTATCGGAAGGCGTTCGATAATTTCGAGGCTCGGAAGATTGCCGCCTACGATAAGCGAAAGGTCAAAAGCCTGCTCGCTGATTCGGGAATTATCAGAAATCGCCTGAAGATAAACGCCGCGATCCAAAACGCCAAAGCTTTTCTTGTCATCCGGCAAGAATTCGGCAGCTTCGACGCCTACGTTTGGCGTTTTGTAAAGGGAAAGCCAATCAAACGAAAACGCGGCGCCCCGGTACTACCTAGCACTCCTGAATCGGACGCGCTCAGTCGGGATCTTATTAAGCGTGGCTGTAAATTCGTAGGCTCCACGATTTGCTATTCGTTTATGCAGGCGATCGGCATGGTTAATGATCACGACCCAAAATGTTTTCGCTACCGTGAGGTTCAACTCAATCCATAATAAATCGCTCTCAGAAAAATAAAACACACAAAAAAT
>QHXG01000604.1 GCA_003222845.1 Acidobacteriota bacterium
ATCGTTTAGCCATGCAAACTATTCAGCCACGAAAAGGCACAAAAAGCACAAAATGAATTCGAAGCGAAAATCGAAAGTGATCATTGCCGACGACTAGCACCTGATCTCTTCTGCGCCTTTTGTGCCTTTTCGTGGCCTATCTGCCCCACTTCAATTTATCACGCAGCACATCAAAATAGTTTCGATTCGCCGGCTGCACCAGATTGAATGTCGCGTTGCTCTTGCGAATCAAGGCGCGATCACCCGCTTGCAGCGGAAAACCAACCTGGCCATCGAGGGTTAGCGCCACCTCTTCGTTCTTCGTCATCAGGCGCACTTCGATCACTGAATCGTCAGGCACCACGATGGGTCGGTTCGACAGCGTGAAGGGACAAATCGGCGTGATCACAACCGCGTTCATCGACGGGAAAATAATAGGTCCGCCAGCCGAAAGATTGTATGCAGTCGAGCCGGTGGGCGTTGAGACAATCAAGCCATCAGCACGAAACCTGTTTAGGAACTGATTGTTTAGGTAAGTCTCGATTTCGATAATGCGCGCCAGCGCAGACTTGTTCACCACCACGTCGTTGAGCACGCGATTCTTGGTGATCAATTCTTCGCCGCGTCGCAACTCAACCGTCAACATTAGCCGTTCCTGGACTTTGTAATCGCCGGCGAGAATCGCTTCCAGCGCCGAGAAGAGTTCTTCGAGAGGAAACTCAGCGAGATAACCCAGGCCGCCATAGTTTACGCCCATGACCGGCACTTCGATGTCGCCAAGCATCCGCGCCGTCGCGATCATTGTGCCGTCACCCCCGAGCACGAGCATCAGATCGACTGTCTTAGCCAGCGCCTCTTCCTTGACGGATTCGATTGCACATCCGGTTTGGTGCTCGATGCGTTCACGCTCAATCTCCGGCCCGCCGACCAATTTGATGTCGCGTTGGCTCAACCATTCAGTCAGACGGCAGAGCGTTTGAAGTGCGTCAGGCTGATGCGGCTTGACAACTACGCCTATGCGTTTGATCGATGGTTGGGCCATTGGCTCGAATTAAATGCCGGGAACGCGCGGATGATATCTGGGCGCGGATTTGAGTGTCAACGTTCATACCGCGCAAGGAATTCAACATTCCCGTCCGCGCCGCGAATCGGTGATTCAATCACGCCGGTGACTTTTAAGCCGAAAGCTCTGGCGGAATTGTTCACTTCTTCGACCACACGTTGGCGCCGGATTGGATCCCTCACGATCCCACCCTTACCAACTTCGCCTTTGCCGACTTCGAACTGTGGCTTGATAAGCGTGATGATGCGACCTCGCTCAGACAAGAGAGGCCCCACGGCCGGCAGAATTTTTGTTGCCGAGATGAATGCTACATCGATCGTGACGAGATCGAACTCTTGATCGAAATCCCCAGGTTTCAAGTAACGCGCGTTGACGCCTTCGCGCACCTCAACTCGCGGGTCGTTGCGCAAACGCCAGTCAAGTTGATTGTGGCCAACATCAACGGCTACAACTTTGCGCGCGCCGTGCTGCAACAGGCAGTCAGTGAATCCACCGGTAGATGCGCCCACGTCGAGACAGATCAGTCCGGCGACATCGATTTGGAAGTCGCGCAATGCCGCCTCTAGTTTCACTCCGCCGCGGCCAACGTAACGAGAGGCCGGATCGCCAGCGCCCTTCAGCCGGATGTTCGAATTGATTGCAAACGTCTCGGAAGGTTTGTGTACAAGTTGCTCATCAACCAGGACGACGCCGGCCATCACCAAAGCCTGCGCTTTCGTGCGCGAGGGCGCCAGCCCGCGGTCGACCAGCAACTTGTCGATGCGCTCGCGTTGCATGCGAGACACTGTATCAGAAGCCCGAACGTAAGAGAGGGCGCACTTGGGGATAGTTAGCCCTCCCCCCACGGTCGGGCCTCTGACACTCAGCGTCGCGCACCTTGCAGCACTGCGCGGGGAGAATCGCTGATATGTAACTCGGCCGCACATTCGCGGCAAAGCCACACCATCACGCGTGGAGCATCGACCCAATAAAACGGACTTATCTTAGCCGCTAACTTCAAAGCCTCATTGCTCTGCAACCGTTGCAAGGCCTGAACAAAAAACATCCCGTTGTAGACCTCGCCATCCATGCCGGAATCGCGATGCAAGCATTCGCGCTCGAGAAAAAACTGCTTTTTCATGGAAGCCCGCCCTTCCCTCGCGCCGCACCGCGCGAGCTTCGATTCCAGGACTTAATTACTCCTGGGTCGGGTTGGATTTATTTTCTTGAGGAGAAAAGGGGCAGGGCGAATCAAAAAGATTTTAGAAATCCTCGGACGCCTCAGGGCGCAATAATGCCACGAGCGACAAGAACAGGTCAACAATCTTTTGAGAATTTGCGTGCCAAGGTTTTGTCTCCCTCTCCCTTTGGGATAAGGGTTGTGGCGAGGGCTTAGCGAGTAACAAGAAAAGAAAACTCCTCCATCCTTTTTCCTATCCGCTCCGATAAAAAGGAGAAAGAAGTATTTTGGGTTTCGTCCCTAGGCCCTCACCCCGGCCCTCTCCAGAGGGAGAGGGAACCTACAAATTCTTGGTACACTGATGAGAGTTGGAGCGTTGTAATTTTCGCAAGCATCGCAGGTCTGCTTTACCAACCAGGACAACTAAATCATCGAGGTTTCTAATCCAACCGCGCAAGAAGACTCCCCAGCCACGTTCTAACCAAACAAAGTTTCCGCATGCTCTTTCGCGGAGCTTCGACGTTTTCGATTTCGCGCTGTGTGAAAGGTTCTCCCCGGGCTAGCTTGATCAACGCAAGATGACTGTCTTGCGCCACAAGCGCACAGCAAGGTTAAGACTAACTAGTCAGAACCGACTGCAGTAGCGGGCGGTTGATCGCAAATTGTTCGACGCTGTTGATGACCGAGATCAACCACCCGCTACCGCAGGCGGTTCTGACTGACTGGAAGGAGAAAAAGTGATGAAGACGAATCTAATTGGATTTGTGGCAACGTTGGTATTGTTGGTGGGAGCGCCGCTTGGCATCGTCGCCTGGGGGAGTCATGCCGGACAGGCGTCACAAGGTAAGGACGATTATCGCCTCGAAGGGCCGTTCACGCAGGGCAACCTCACCGTATTTCTGATTCATGGCAAAGACAAGATCAAGGGAGAGACGTTCATA
>QHXG01000588.1 GCA_003222845.1 Acidobacteriota bacterium
CTTTTTCCGAGGACGAAGCTGGGAATCGGGCCGGCATTGCTTGAAGATCCGCGATACGGATTCTTCTACGATGTAATCGCGCCGCGACCTTTGACGGAAGCCGATCTTCCGGTGATCGAAAAGAAGATGCGCGACATCGCGAAACGCAACATGCCTTATCGCCGCGACGAGATTTCCAAAGCGGAAGCACTGCGCATCTTTGCTGAACGTGAGGAACCACTGAAGTGTGAGTTGATCGACGAGAAGGCCGGCGACACGGTCAGCGTCTATTACATCGATGGTTCGCCATTCATCGATTTCTGTCTTGGACCGCACGTGCCGAACACGAACCGTTTGCGCGCGTTCAAGTTATTGTCGCTCGCCGGCGCTTATTGGAAAGGCGACGCTGAACGGCCGCAGATGCAGCGCATCTATGGCACGGCCTTCTTCACGCAGGAGGAATTGGATGCCTGGTTGAAGCAGCGTGAGGAAGCCGAAAAGCGCGATCATCGGCGTCTGGGGCGCGAACTCGATCTGTTTTCAATTCAGGAACAGTACGGCCAGGGACTAGTGTTCTGGCATCCCAAGGGTGGCATCATTCGGCAGCAGATGGAAGATTATCTGCGCGAAGAGCTGATCAAGCGCTTCTATAGTTTTGTTTATACGCCGCATATTGCCAAGCGCGAATTGTGGCAGTTGAGTGGACACGAGCAGAACTATGGCGATTCGATGTTCGCGCCGACGACGCTGGAAGAAACGGAGTTCCGTCTCAAGCCGATGAATTGTCCCTTTCACATCGGCATCTACAAATCACAGCAGCGTTCTTATCGCGATTTACCCCAGCGTTATGCGGAAATGGGCACCGTCTATCGCGCGGAATTGTCGGGCACGCTGCATGGATTGATGCGCGTGCGCGGCTTCACCGTGGACGATGCGCATTTGTTCTGCACTCCGGAACAGATTCCGCGCGAGATCGATGATTGCGTGGACTTTGCTTATCAAGTCTTGAAGACGTTTGGCTTCGATAAAATTAAGTTCGAACTGTCGGTGAAGGGAAGCGATACCAACAAATTGTATCTGGGCGCGGACGAACAGTGGGAAAAAGCAGAGAACGCTCTGGCGGCCGGCCTCGATGCCCGCGGAATTCAATACGAGCGCATCGAAGGCGAAGCTGCATTCTATGGTCCGAAGATCGACTTCAAGATCGAAGACGCAATCGGACGTTTGTGGCAACTCGGCACGGTGCAATGGGATTTCAATCTGCCCGAGCGTTTCGAGCTGGAATACATCGGCGAAGACAACAAGCCTCACCGTCCCGTGATGGTGCATCGTGCGTTGTTCGGTTCGATTGAGCGTTTCTTTGGTGTGCTGATCGAACACTACGCCGGCGCGTTTCCCATGTGGCTGGCGCCGGTGCAAGTTGCGCTGTTGCCAATTACGGATCGCATCAATGAATATGCCGAGAACGTCTCGAAGGAATTGCGCGCGGCCGGCTTGCGGGTTGAAGTAAACCGGCGCAACGATAAGATTGGGGCCAAGATTCGGGATGCGCAGTTGCAGAAGATTCCGTTTATGCTGGTGCTTGGTGACCGCGAGATGGAAGAAAAAAACATCGCGGTGCGGGAGAGATCGAAAGGTGACATCGGCGCGATGTCGCTGAATGAATTTAAGGAGATGGCGCAGCGGTTAGTTAAAACGCGAGCGCTAACAAACACGTAGTTTCAGGTTTCAGAGTTTCAGGTTTCGTGTTCGATTTGCGAACTTGAGACTTGAAACCTTGAACTTGAAATCTTAACCCTAGGAGGTGCAGCAATAGCTACAGGTTTTCGAGGCCGCGGTCGCCCTGATTTTCGCCGCGCGCCCGTAACAAGAATTAATGAACGGATTCGCGTGCCTCAGGTGCGCGTGATCACCGATGACGGCGAGCAGTTCGGCGTCATGGATACGCGAGACGCGGTTCGCCTGGCGCGCGAAAGGGGAATGGACCTGGTTGAAGTCGCGCCCAATGCCGAGCCGCCCGTTTGCAAGATTATTGACTTTGGCAAGTTCCAGTACGAGGCCAAAAAGAAGGCGAACGAGGCCAAGAAGAAACAGGTCGTCATCACGGTTAAAGAAGTTAAGTTTCGTCCGGGAACCGATGAGCACGATTACAGCTACCGCATGAAGCACGCGCGCGAGTGGCTAACGGATGGGGACAAGGTCAAAGCCACGATTTGGTTTCGGGGTCGAGAAATGACGCACCGCGAATTGGGCGCGCGCATTTTGGAGAAGCTCGAGAAAGACCTGGCGGACGTTGCTGAAGTAGAGATGCGACCCCGCATGGAAGGCAACCAGATGTTCACGATTTTTGGGCCCAAGCGGCATAAGAAAGCAGATGGCAGTAAGCAGGAGGCAGAAGGCCGGAGACGGGAAGCAGGAGGCGCAAGGCAGGAAGCGCAAACGAGGCAGCAGGCAGCGGGAGACAGTAGTCAGGAACCGAGTCCCTCTTGAGATCGATCTCAATTAAGGAATAATCATGCCAAAACTAAAAACACATAAAGGCGCGGCGAAACGCTTTCGCTTGACGGCCTCGGGCAAAATCAAGCGCGGGCACTCGCATGCGCGCCACATTTTGACGAAGAAGACAAACAAACGGAAGCGGCTTTTAGATATCGATGCGCTCGTTGCGGACGGTGATCAAAAACGGGTCGAGCGGATGCTGCCGTACGGAAGAGATTAGGTCTTTGGCCTTTGGTCTTAGGTCTTGGCTCTTTGTCAAAGACCAAAGGCCAAAGACCTAAGATCATTTCTTATTGGGAGGGAATCATGCCAAGAGCAAAGCGTGGAAATAAACGCCTCGAGCGGCGCAAGAAAATTCTTAAGTTAGCAAAAGGTTATCGCGGTACTAAGTCCAAACTTTATCGCTCCGCGAAAGAGTCAGTCGAGCGCGGATTGAACTTCGCTTATACCGGACGAAAACTGAAGAAGCGAGACTTTCGTTCGCTTTGGATTGTGCGCATCGGCGCCGCCGCGCGGCTAAACGGTCTGAACTACTCGCAGTTCATGCACGGCTTGAAGCTGGCGGGAATCGAACTCGATCGGAAGATTCTGGCCGACTTTGCGGCTAAGCAACCGGAGGCCTTCGCCCAACTGGCCACCCAGGCGAAGAGCGCTTTGGAGAATAAACCGCAGGCGCGTGCCGCGGCGTAGCTCGGAATAGTCAACACAGCACGATCACTTGAAAGGAATGAATTATGAAACCTGCTACCAAGACTCTCGTTCGTGTGCAAGTTGCGGTGCTGGCGGT
>QHXG01000589.1 GCA_003222845.1 Acidobacteriota bacterium
GTTCTGGCGCTGCCGGCAACGTGGCTAACTCTCCGAACTTCCGGCGCCGACCGAGCGCAAACATTTGTTCTCAGAGACGGAACCAGGAAAACGTCGAAGGCGTGGTTCCACAGTTGGTTTTCGAGCGATCCTTCCGGTGACGAAATATTTAGGCATTATCTCAAAGTCAGCGGCTGGCAAGATCACGCGGCAACAGTAACAAGCTACGTAGCTAATGGGCGTTTTCAGATTAAGAATGAAAACGGTGAAAGCATGGTGAGGATCCCAGGGGATCCTTACCGGCGTGTCATACATCTTCATTGGGGTTCCGATGACGGAGAAGTCGAGCTTAAAGGTCAAGGACCAGACAGGTTACTCATCAGTCAAAATTACGATCAAGGAAGAGTTTGGCAGCGGGCCACAAATGGAACGACAGGATGGTGGCGAAAGGGTTCGCCGGACCGAGATTCTCAGGCCGGAACTAACTTCCGACTGGTCGATACGCTCGCTGGTGATCTTTACGGCGATAAGCTAGCCGATTTCAAGAGGGGAGCTGATTTTGTAAATTACCTTCAGCTTCAGACCAAATACTCCGGGCTGTATCTTTACGCCAAAGCGATGGTCGGAGATCGCGTGTGTTACGAATTACACAGCAAGTCTGTATCGAGTCTGGCTGAGATAATGTACTTCGACGTTGAAACGGGATTGCTGCTGAAGCTTGAACCCTTTCGGCATGACACGCCTTATGTTCCATCGCTGGATGGTTACGTCGTTTCTTACACCGATCCTTCTTACCCAACGGAAACCTTCCTGGACCGCTATCGCGAGGTAAACGGAGTCAAGATCCCGTTTCTGATTCGCCAGCACGTTCAAGAATTTTGGATAACGACCACCATCACTGAGTTCAAGACCAACATGGCGATTGAGTCATCAGAGTTTGAGAAGCCTCTTCCTTAAGGCTCATCCCGTGAGACTTTGGTAAGTTCAAGAGGTTAGAAGTAGTGTCCTGGTTCTTGGGCGCGTGTTAAATCGGTTCGTCGTCATATATGAAACGATCACTTCTACCGGCTTGCGCTTCTAAGGGTAGGACAACGCTTCGCGGACTAAATTGCTGCCAGGTTAATTCATCGCCCGTTTGCCAATCTTGCCTCAATCTTCGGCAAACTCGCCAGCAGGGTGTCGCCGACGATCTTCAAACTCTTCGCCGAGACTTTGTCCAGCGTGTCTTCCTTCGTGTGCCAGTACTCCGAATCATTTGATCCGTACGTGCTCAACTGGATGATATCCAGGGCGTCCACGCCGGCGCGCAGGAACGGAGCGTGATCGTCATCTCCGACTCCCTCGGGCGCATCGATGAATTGCCCGCCATGACCGATCTGTTTCGCCGTCTGCCAGACGATGTCCTGTAACCATCTCGTGCTCAGGTCGTCACGGCCCAGGCGCAGATTCTTAAAGCCCATCATGTCGAATAGGATCATTGCCCGCACGCGCGGCAATTCATGCTTCTCGATAAGCTGCGCAACGTATCGACGACTGCCGTAAGTGTGATCGGGAAGCGGATTTTTCGGATCGGCGGGGTTCGGGTTGTGGCATTGGTCCCAATCAAAACAAAATGCTTCCTCGCCATCAAAGAAAACAAACCAATACGTCAAGCGGGGCTTCGTCTTGTTCGCCGCCCTCACGCGCGCGAGTTCCAAGAGCGCGCCTGTCGAAGCGCCACCGTCGTTGGCGCCAACAAACTTAATGTCTTTGAAATATTTAGTATCGTAGTGGCTCGAGATTATGATCACATCGTTCGATTCGCCGGGCAGCTCGGCGGTAACGTTAACCATCTTGCGTTGGCCAATCGGCGTCGTCGCGCGAAACTCATCCGTCGTCACTTGCAACCCATAAGACTTCAATTGATCGATCATGTACGCGCGGAGCTTTTCGAGCTCTGCCGAACCCGCCGGTCTGGGGCCAAACTCAACCTGCTTGCGAACCTGCTCGAAGGCACGGTCGCCATCAAAATCGGAAGCCCCTTTTGACGATGGATTAGACGCCGAAGGCGAAGCGGACCTTTCATCGACGGGCTTGTTAGACGTTCCACTGGGACAACCAAACAGCAGCAGCGGAACAAACAATACAAACGCCAAGGACAAATATCGAGATAAGCGCAGCGATGAAGGCAAAGAAAGATGGTCGTCTGTGGACATTGTGATCATTTTCAAGTCTTTGGTTCTGCGTAATGTTAACCGCGCCCGGAAGCGCTGACCGTCGAACCGACAGTTACACCTTTTTCCGTTGCCCGTTTTTGGTCGCGCGCTTTACGGCGACAGTCCGCGCAGATTCCGATCATCCGCAGCAGGTGCGAAGTCAGCTCGAACTTGTACTTTGCGGCCATCGCGTCCTGGAGAGCTTCGAGTTCGGGTGAGTAAAACTCAATGATCTTGCCGCAGTCAGAGCAGATCATGTGATCGTGATGCTGATGCTTGTAGTTGTGTTCGTAATGGGCCCGCCCATCGCCAAAGCGAACCTCGCGTGCCAGGCCCGCGTCGGTCAATAGCCGGAGTGTGCGATAGACCGTGGTTTGCCCGACCGTCGGATCCTTTTCACTCACGAGACGGTAAAGGTCCTCACCGGACATGTGGCCTTCGGTGTCCAGAAACACGTCGAGAATAAGATCGCGCTGCGCCGTGCGCTTGAGGCCCTTCTTCTGGATGTGCTGGTAAAAGACTTCCTGCTCTTCGGTCATCGATTTTCCGTTGGAAAGCAAACGCTAGGAAGACGGTTGCATTGTATCACCGGAGTTCGCAACCACAGAAACATAAGTCTTGCCCGATTGTCCGCCT
>QHXG01000054.1 GCA_003222845.1 Acidobacteriota bacterium
TTACCAGCCCAATCAACAAGGAATGACAACAGCGCAACAGGAGCAGGCTGGGCGCCTTCCACCGAATCAAAATCCGCAAGGAGGAGGCGTAAACATGTTCGCCGATCCGCGCGTGCGCGTAATGATCACGGATCAGACGATTTTCACGACTGATAATCCCGACCGCTATCCGCCGGATCTTGACACTTTGGTCAAGGGTGTCAGCGTCTTGCCGGTTACGGTCGGAGGTTTGGGCCGACGTGGCAATCTGAATTACACGGCAACCCAAGCGGCAACTGAGGAGTCAACCATACCGAAGACGAAAGTCTATCTGCGGCAGATTCCGATCGATCCGATTACGGGCAAAGCGGATTGGGACTTTCGATCCTGTTACGACGCCGTCGATTCAACCTCTTGGGGCGGTGAGAATATCTTCGATGTGCATTCGAAGTCGGGCGGCAAGGCGCTGAATGGAGAGAAGTATAGTGACTGGTAGGAAGATTTCGGACTTCGGATCGCGGATTGCGGATTTGAAACCCGTTCCTGACAATCCGCAATCCGCAATCCGCAATTCGCAATCGAAGGGTTTCACGCTGCTCGAATTGATGATCGTGATCTCGATCATCATCATTCTGGCGGCGGTGGCGTTGCCGCAATACCAAAAGACCGTCATGCATGCGCGCGAGACGGTGCTGAAAGACGATTTGTTCAGGATGCGCTCGCTAATCGATCAATACGCCGCGGACAAAGGTAAGCTGCCGCAGTCGCTTGACGATTTGGTCACCGCCGGATACATACGTGAGGTTCCAAAAGATCCAATAACCGACAATAAGGATTGGAACATCGACACCGGTGAAGACCCTTACTCGACCGAAGGCGGCAGCGGCGTCATTAACGTTCATAGTTCGTCGAGCGACGTCTCGACCGAAGGCACTCCTTATAGTGAATGGTGAAGGCCATTTCCATTTTCCATTTGTCATTTGACATTTTTCATTGACCATTTCCTCATTCCCCTCTCCCGATGGGAGAGGGGTTAGGGGTGAGGGCGCGAAGCGTAGCAACCAAAGAAAAGCAAGAAATGAATTCTAACTGCTACGCCAACTAAGCCCTCACCCTAGCCCTCTCCCATGGGGAGAGGGATTCAAATGAAAAACGGAAAATAGATAGCTGTGTTCGACAAACTCCTCAAACCGCGATTTCCTTCCTGTGCCGTCGGCATCGATAGTGGCGCTGCTTCGGTCGTTCAACTGGATCGCGCGCGGGGTGGATTTATTGTCAAGCGCGCCGCTTTGATCGACTTGCCGGCCGATTTGATTCGTGCCGGCTTCGATGAAAGCAATATCGGCGACCCGACAGAACTAGCAAGCGCTCTCAGGGATCTGGTGACCAGCGCCGGCCTGCTGCGTCAGCGGAAATGGTCGGTGTCATTGCCGGAAGCCACCGCGCGGGCAGCGATTGTGACCATCGAAGGGACTCCCGGTTCGCGACGCGAATTGGACGAAGTCCTCGAATGGAAGATCGAGCGCAGCTTTGGCGCTCCGCTAGCGGAATTGCGCGTCTCGAAAGAACAATTGAGTTCTGGTCCACAGCAGCAAAATCGTTACCTCGTGAACGCGGTGCGCCTGTCCGTGCTCGCCGAATACGAATCAGTGTTCGCCGCTCTGGGATGGCATCCAGGTTTGATTTTGCCGCGTCACGATGGCGAAGCGCAGTGGCTCCGCAACGGTCATCAAGGCGACGGTCTGCTGCTGACTGCGCACGACGAGGGCTTCACCGCGGTGTTGATGCGTGGAACCAATCTACTTACTTTGCGTTCGGTCTTTTGCGAAACGGAAGAGTGCGATGACGAGCTGCATCGAGTGCTGCTGTTTTATCGCGAACGATCAGGGTCGAGCGGAGAATCAGAAATCGCGACCGTCGATCGATTACTGGTCCTGGGTGATGGCTTGGACAAGCGGCGGGTCGCGGAGATCGCTGGACAAACGCTTGGTATAAGTCTCAAACCCGTCGGTGCGGCAGAGGTGGGGTTGACTATTCCCGCTGGCGATTTGTCGTTTGACACGATCGCCGCGCCCGCGGGCCTGGCGCGATTGGCGTGGTGATAGCGGCTCTTTTTCTTTTCTCCAGCCCAGGCGTCACGCCTGGGAAACAAGGCGGTCAACCCATTAAGTCTCCTTCAGGAGACTCTAATCTAATTGCTTTAGCCACTTTCCTAAAGGCATTAACGAAAGCCCCATGAATCGGGCTCAAGAAATCAGGCCACATTACCAAACCCAGGCGTGAACGCCTGGGCTAGTGGAAAAAACCGGCGCTAATCATATTGACGATATCGCATGACCTCTAATCAGACGCCGTTTGCACTCCTTCACCATACTGCTACGGGCCTGCTCATATTTGGTCTAGTCATTTCATGTGCGGCATGTAGTCAGACAACTCGCCGCAGTGGGATGCCCGCAGGCGCACAGACAGTACTCGACGCTTCGATCGAAGATATTGACGCGGGACGTTACGAGAAGCTCTATCAAGAGGCCGCCGATGAATGGCGTCAAAGCGCGACGCTCGAACAATCTGAAACGACTCTCAGAACACTGCATGAAAAGCTTGGCAGTGTACGCGTAAGGGACTTCGAAACCGCCCGAGAAGAGCAAACTTCAACGGCGCCGATTCCCGGCCACTCTTTGATTGTGATTTATCAAACTTCCTTCGAGCGCGGCCAGGGTATGGAAACATTCACGCTGGTTGAGCATGGCGGCAGGTGGTATCTGGCGAGATACTTTGTCAGTTCGACAGCCCTGAAATAGGACAGAGAATCCACAGATTTCGCAGATTACGCAGAGAAGCAAAACCATGCTGAACAACTTGGCAGTTTACTTGACTCTTTTTCTCCTTCCTTAAATCGGTGTAATCTGCGTAATCTGTGGATGTAACCGAGCAATGATCGACCGCTACACACTGCCGGAAATGGGCGCGCTGTGGTCTGAAGAGACCAAGTTCCAGAAATGGCTGGACGTAGAGATCGCCGTCTGTGAAGTACACGCTGAGATGGGGACGATCCCGCGCGAGGCGCTCGAACAGATTAAGAGCAAAGCCAAGTTTTCTGTCGACCGCATCCATGAGATCGAAAAGACTACCGACCATGACGTCATCGCCTTCACCACGAATCTGGCGGAATCAATCGGTGAAGCGGCGCGTTTCGTTCACTACGGTCTGACTTCATCCGATGTAGTCGATACCGCGAATGCTCTGCTCCTGCGTGATGCCTGCGACATTCTGCTGCAGAAGACCGATGTGCTGCTCCCCGTGTTGAAGCGACGCGCGCATGAATTCAAAAACACCCCACAGGTCGGACGAACGCACGGCATTCACGCTGAGCCGACATCATTCGGTTTGACGTTCGCGCTTTGGTACGACGAGATGCGACGTAATCGCGAGCGGCTGGTAAAAGCACGAGGAGCTGTGGCCGTCGGCAAAATCAGTGGCGCGGTCGGCGCGTTCGCGCATCTCGATCCGCAAGTCGAAGAGGGTGTCTGCGAGAAGTTAGGACTGAAGCCGGCGCCGGTTTCAACTCAGATCGTGCAGCGCGATTCTTATGCGGAATATCTCTGCACGCTGGCAATCCTCGCCTCATCATTGGAAAAATTCGCTTTGCAGGTTCGCCATTGGCAGCGCACGGAAATCCGTGAAGCGCAGGAGAAATTCAAGCCAGGCCAGAAGGGATCGAGCGCGATGCCGCACAAGCGCAATCCGATCCTTTCGGAGCGCATCTGCGGCATGGCCCGACTCGTGCGGGCAAACAGCATTGTAGGATTAGAGAACATCGCGCTCTGGCACGAGCGGGACATCTCACATTCATCTGCCGAGCGCGTCGTGCTCCCCGATTCAAGCATCGCCACGGATTACATGCTCGACAAAATGGCTTCGCTCATCGACGGTCTGATCGTTTATCCCGATCGCATGCTGGAAAATCTTCAAGCCACACGAGGATTGATTTTCAGCGGACAATTGTTGCTGGCCCTCACTAATGCCGGCGTCGCGCGTGAGACTGCCTATGAATTGGTGCAGCGTAACGCGATGAAGGCCTGGGATGAAGACGGCGATTTTGAGACTTCGGTTTTAGCAGACAAAGAAATACGCGCGCATCTCTCGGAAGAAAAGATCGCGCGCGTCTTCTCGCTTGATACTTACCTTCGGAACGTCGATCGAGTCTTCGCTCGGGTGTTCGGCGAAAAGGCGGCGGCCAAACCTTAGTCCGGCGCGCTGCTACTTGTTGGCAAACTTCTCCGCCATATTTCCGACGATTGGCAGCTTGAACCACTTGTTGCCATACGCCTGCACGGCGGCATAGATTAGTCCGGCTAGGTAGGCGAGAAGAAAGACCATCCAAACCAGCCCAACGAGGGAACCAAGTATTCCCCCGAGTGCGCCACCTGCATTGCTCCCGGCGGCGGCGCTGGCAATTCCGATGATTCCCAGGAACACGACGATGATCACGAGCAGAATGGCCGCCACGATGATAGCGGCGTGATACAACAGCGACTGAATTGCGTGAAAACGAACGAACCTATTTTCCTTCTCTATGATCAGGCACACGAGCGCGATGGGCCAGAAGATGTAGCCGATTAGCGCGGCAATGTTGCCTTCCAAACCCAGCGCCGATTTTCCAGTGTTCTCCATAGGACTGTTCTCCAGTCTGAGTCGAGATTCAAAGCATCGTTGCGACTATTTGTTAACGATGTTCCAGGCGATGTTACCGATGATCGGCAGCTTGTAATACTGGCCCTGATAAGATTTGACTGCCGCCAGGATCAAAAAGATCAGAAGGACAAGGGCGACGAACACTCTTACTAAAAGCAATCCCCAGAAGGCCATGAAGCCGACCGTGTCCCCGAGGGCGATGTCAACCAGCATCGACAATATCTTGAACGCGATGCCTACGACGATCCAGACGCCGCCGAATAACAATCCTTGCATCGCGTGAAAGCGAAGCAGACGGTTCGTCTTTTCGATGATAAAGAATACCAGGCTGATGATGATGCCGAGGCCACAGCAAATCATCGTCAGATAACAAAGCATCGACGCGAGGTTTGCGTCCATGCCCACACCCGTTTTTCCACCCGGCGCGTCTGTTGGCGGCGGTGGTTCAAATGGAGTTGCCATTCGGTGTACTCCTCCTCAGCAATTTCTCAGTTAATTAAGCGCCGCCGCAAATACTATGATATCGACTACGCGAAAAGCAACATTTGGCGTAATATCTTGCGTTCGCTAATCGTGTGAGCTTTAGCTTTTCCGAACAACCCCGCACTCCCTTTGTGAGAGGGCTGGGGTGAGGCCTGGCAGCGAAGGCAAAAAATTAGATTACTTTTTCTCTCTAGCTCGGAGAGCGGAGAGCCGGTAAAAAGGAAGAGGGTTCTTGGGCTAGTCTCAGCTAAACCCTCACCCAACCCTCTCCAGAGGGAGAGGGCACTATTCGGAAGCACGCTAAGGATTATCGAACACCGAAAGCATGAAGGCCAAAGTTTACGTCACCCTGAAACCAAGCGTGCTCGATCCGCAGGGCAAAGCGATCAAGCACTCGGTTGAATTGTTGGGCTACGAAGGGATCGCCGACATTCGCCAGGGAAAGTATTTCGAAGTGGCGCTCGATGGTTCGTTGAGCGAAGCGAAGGCGCGCGAACAAGCCGAAGCTCTGGCGCGCGACGTGTTGTCTAATCCAATCATCGAAGACTTCCGCGTGGAGATCGAGAAATGAAGTTCGGTGTCATAGTTTTTCCCGGATCGAACTGCGACCATGACGCGTATCACGTGATCTCGAAACACGTGGGCCAGCCGGTCGATTTCATCTGGCACCGCGATACTGAGTTGCGCGGTTACGATGCCGTGATCATTCCGGGCGGTTTCTCTTATGGCGATTATCTGCGTGCCGGAGCGCTGGCCCGCTTTTCGCCGGTCATGAACTCCGTGAAAGAATTTGCGGCGAAAGGCAATCTGGTTTTGGGCATCTGCAATGGCTTTCAGATTCTGTGCGAAGCAGGTTTGCTGCCGGGGGCTTTGATTCGCAATCGTGAGTTGCATTTCGTTTGTGCTCATGTAAATGTGCGGGTCGAAAGCGTCAACACACCGTTCACGCATGAGCTAAAACCTGGGAGCATTTTGAGGTTGCCGATTGCTCATGCCGAAGGAAATTACGTCTGTGACGATCAGACTCTGGCCGAGCTTCATCGTGAAGACCGCATAATTTTTCGCTATTGCGATAGAGACGGGCAAATTACCGATGAAGCCAACTCAAACGGTTCCCGCGACAACATCGCCGGGATTTGTAATCGTGAACGCAACGTGCTGGGCTTGATGCCGCATCCGGAGCGCGCGTGCGAAGACTTGCTCGGCTCGAGCGATGGCCGCGAAGTATTTCGTTCGCTGGCGGGAACGCTGGCCGCTGCGGCTTAGAAAAGTAACGTAAACTTCAGTTTGCGTCATTCGACTCAGAGAGAAAGAGAGGAAACATTATGAAAATTCATTCAGGATGGCTCGCTGCCGGACTGCTGCTCTTCGCGGTGCTGGCCTGCAATGTCAGCAAGAACACGAATAACTCAAACAATACCAATAAGAATTCGAACTCGTCCACCAGCACGCGGCCCGCGAACGCTGATGTCTACATCGATCAAATCAACATGGCCAAAGACGAGAACGGCGAGCCCGGCGAGTCCACTACCAGCTTTGCGCCCGACGAGCACACCGTTCATTGCGTGATCAATCTGAACAAAGCCAAGGCCGGAACCAAAGTCAAGTTCACCTGGATTGGTGTCGACGTCGAAAACACGAAGAAGAATGCCGAAATCACGTCCGTTGACTACACCACCAACTCTTTTGAGAATAAGGTTCACGCACACTTGACGCGTCCCAAAGACTGGCCAAAGGGGACGTATAAGGTCGAGGTCTACATCAACGGAGCGCTCGACAAGACGATCACTTACACGGTTGAATAGAAGAACCCTTGAATGAAACGCTTCCTGCCAATCGTGATTATCGTTGCCGTTTTGGTCGCGGCATTGATTGTCGTCTGGCTGGCGCTGCGGCCGTCGTCGAACTCCGGCTCGGCGAACAAAGCGTCGCCGACTCCTTTGACCGATGCGCCCGGCGCAGAACCGCCACACATCCGCGGGAATGCGAACGCGTCGGTGACCTTGGAAGAGTTTGCCGACTTTCAATGCGGTGCTTGCGGCTCGTATTATCCTGAACTTAAGAAGATCGAAAGCGAATATGGCGATCGCCTGCGGGTTGTGTTTCGTGAGCGGCCATTGATTCCGCCACACGAACATGCGTTGATTGCCGCGCAAGCCGCTGAAGCGGCGGGCTTGCAAGGCAAATTCTGGGAGATGCACGACAAGCTCTACGAGAACCAGGCAGCCTGGAGTGAAGCGAAAGACATCGTGCCAATCTTTGTCGATTACGCGAAGCAGATTGGGCTGGACACCGATCGCTTTATGAGAGATCTGAATGGAGAAGGCGTGGCCCAGCGTATTTTCCAGGACGGCAAGCGCGCGCATTCTCTCGGGGTTAACTCAACGCCCACATTTTTCGTTAACGGCAAGGAAGCTAAGGACGATTGGAAACCAGAAGGCCTGCGCAAGATGATTAATGAAGCCTTAAGCGCAGCCGGCAAGTAGTTACAGAACCGCGAGCGGTAGCGACCGGATCAAATGGCTAATGAAAAATGCAAAAATGATCCGGTCGCTACCGCTCGCGGTTCTCTAACGACCCGACTATAGCCGGTACTCTATTGCCGTTAGCGAACCTATGTCTTCTACTGACTCTCCAAACCGAATCTCATGGCCATACCTCATCGCGGCGTTAGTGTCATTGATCGGTTTGGGTGACGCGATCTATCTCAGCGTCCAGGACCTTACCGGCCAAACTTTGCGTTGCACCATCGTTTCGGGCTGCAACGAAGTCCTTAGCAGCCCATACGCCCACATTGGCGCGTTTCCTTTGGCGGCATTGGGCGCCATCGCCTATTTCACCGTCTTCAGTCTTTCAATCCTGGCGGCGTTTGGATACGGCTTTACAAAACCGTTATTGGCCATGCTGATTGCCGCGATGTTTCTGACGACACTCTGGCTGCTCTATCTGCAAGCATTCGTCATTCATCATTTCTGCCAATATTGTTTGCTCTCTGCTGCTGTAACCACCATTTTGACAGTGCTCGTTTTAATCGCCTCACGAGTGGGTCGTTCGAGAGTTATTTGAAATCGCCGATCACTCAGCATCCTGCGAATGGATGGCTATCATTGGGCGCTGACTGAAAGGCTGGCCCCCGGGTGCTATTCCGGCCCCCCAATTACGAATCTCTGCGGCCCTTCCGCCACTTGCCACGTCTAACTTTTGGCTGTTAATCTTGGCCTTCGAAGCCACCAATTCTTTGAAAGGAGTTACGAAGTATGAAGAAGCAGTATGCGGTTACTCTCGTTCTTGCATCTCTGGTGATTATCGCCCTGGCCGCCGTGGCTGGAAGCGGAAGCAGCGTTAGTGATTTGCCGGCGCCGCCAGCCATCGGCACCGTAATCGATGATTTCAAGCTGCCCGACTTCGACGGCAAAGAGCACTCGCTCAATTCGTTGAAGGGTGCGAAGGGCACGGTCGTGATTTTCATCGCGACAAAGTGTCCGGTGTCGAACGCTTATAACGATCGCATGGAGAAACTGGCCGAAGACTATAAGGCGAAAGGCGTCAACGTCGTCGGCATCAACTCGAATAACACTGAGCCGTCAGCCGAAGTGAAGAGCCACGCCGCCGAAAAGCATCTGACCTTCACGATTCTGAAGGACGATGGCAACAAGATCGCAGATCGACTGGGAGCAAACCATACCCCTGAAGCGTATGTGATCGACACCGGTGGCAAGCTGGTCTATCACGGACGCATCGACAACGCGCAGAACCCGGCAAACATTACTTCCAGCGATCTGCGAGAGGCGCTCGATGAAATTCTGGCCGGCAAGCCGATTCAAAAGACCACGTCGGTCGCGTTTGGTTGCTCGATTAAGCGAGTTTCGTAAAGCTTGCGGGCACAGATCGATGTGTGCTTTCCACCGCGTAGCGGTGATGTGAGTTTAGCCCGGTCTTTCAAGGCCGGGTACGACGGTCATCACCGTCCGCGTCGCGTCAGCGACGACTGAGACGCTTCGGGGAAGAGAAACTATTAACGATCAATTGCTTGGCGTGCGGTATGAGTCAGTCGTCGCTGACGCGACGCACGAATCGCGCATGGCCATCTTTTCCGTGCCTTGAAAGACACGGCTAAATTCAAAACGCCGCTACGCGGAGGTGGAACCTCAGTTTAGACATATGCGTCTTTCGATTTTGTTCGTTACTCTTTTGATCGTCGGTTCCGTTGCCGGGATTGTCGCGCCTGCCCAACTCAATGGAGTGGGCTCAGTTAGGGCGGCCGACATTCGCGAAATCAATCTCGACGGCTTGAAGAAGATCTTGCAACGCGACCCGAAAGACACGCGTCCGCTCCTAATAAACTTTTGGGCGACGTGGTGTGATCCCTGCCGCGAAGAGTTTCCCGATCTCGTCAAAATCGATGCCGACTATACTGCGGCCCGTTTGAATTTTGTGGCCGTGTCACTGGACGAAGTGGCTGACATCAAGACGGCCGTGCCGAAATTTCTCAAAGAGATGAAAGCCGCGATGCCCGTCGTGCTGCTCAACGTAAACGATCCGGAGCCAGCCATCAAAGTCGTCGATGCCGCCTGGGACGGTCAGTTACCGGCGACGTTTCTCTATGACAAGGACGGGCACGTCGTCTTCCGGCATTTCGGCCGCATCAAGCCCGATGAATTGCGGGCCGCGATCGACAAAGCAGTAGGCAGTAAGCAATAGCAGTGATGAGTGGAAAGTGATGAGTGATGAGGAAGATCCACTCCGTGCTTTGCTCATCACTCATTACTCATCACGCATCACTTTGGAAATGATCACTCCAGAAGTAATCGCCGCTCACAATCTCAGCCCCGAAGAATTCAACCGCATCAAAGCGTCGCTCGGACGCGAGCCGAACCTCGTCGAACTGGGCGTCTTTTCCGTGATGTGGTCCGAGCATTGTTCATACAAATCTTCGCGGATTCATTTGCAGCGTCTGCCGACCAAAGGCGAGCGCGTGATTGTGCCCCCGGGCGAAAATGCCGGCGTCGTCGATGTCGGCGACGGCTGGTGTGCCGCCTTCAAAATCGAATCGCATAATCATCCGTCGTTCATCGAACCCTTTCAGGGAGCCGCTACGGGCGTCGGTGGAATTCTGCGCGACATCTTCACGATGGGCGCGCGTCCGATCGCGGCGCTGAACAGCTTGCGCTTTGGGTCGTTGGACAATCCGAAGAATGGAAGACGAAATCGGTCGCTGCTCGCCGGTGTGGTTGCCGGCATCGCGCATTATGGTAACGCGTTCGGAGTGCCGACCGTCGGCGGCGAAGTCGCTTTCGACGACGCTTACGCGCTGAATCCGCTCATCAACGCGTTCGCGCTCGGGCTGGTCCGAAAAGATCAAATTTTCTTCGGTAAGGCGACGGGTGTTGGAAATCCGGTTTTGTATGTTGGGGCCAAGACCGGACGCGATGGCATTCATGGCGCGACGATGGCTTCGGCAGAGTTTGATGAAGAAGCTCTTGAGAAACGTCCCACGGTGCAAGTTGGCGACCCCTTCTTAGAAAAGCTTTTATTGGAAGCCTGTCTCGAGGCGATGCGCAGCGGCGCGGTCGCCGGCATTCAGGATATGGGCGCCGCCGGCCTGACTTGTTCGACGTGCGAAATGGCGGCGCGCGCGGACACGGGCATCGAAATCGATTTGTCGCTGGTGCCGCAGCGCGAAACCGGCATGACCGCGTACGAAATGCTGCTTTCCGAATCGCAGGAGCGCATGTTGATCGTTGCCCATAAAGGACGCGAGCGCGAAGTTGCCGACATCTTTCGCAAGTGGGATTTGGACGCAGTCGTAATTGGCCAGGTGCGCGACGATGGCCGGATGCGCGTGACTCACATCGGCGAGCTAGTTTGCGATGTGCCGGTGAAAGCCCTGACCGATGAAGCTCCAGTTTATGAACGGCCAGTTAAAGCTGCGAGCGCGGACGTCCCGTCCGCATTGAGCGCACCAGATTCGCTTGCATATGCGGGCGAGACGCCCGCGCTCCCAGCTAATACCGCTCCAGTAAATGTGCTAGCAGCAAAAACAGACCCCACGCTGACGGAAGAGCCCGCTGCGAGCGTGGGAGGCGGCACGGACATTATCAGTCCAGCGCCTCCGACCGCACCGAATCTTGGCACCGCGCCAAATCACAACGACGCACTGCTGCGCTTGCTCGCGTCACCCAACCTCGCTTCGAAAGAATGGGTCTATCGTCAATACGATCACATGGTGCGCACCAACACCGCGGTGCTGCCGGGCGCCGATGCTGCCGTCGTGCGGATCAAGGAGACACGGCGCGCGCTGGCCATCGCGCTGGACGGCAATGGCCGCTATTGCGCCGCGAATCCACGCGAGGGCGCGAAACTTGTCGTCGCCGAAGCCGCGCGCAACGTCATCTGCGTCGGCGCGCAACCGATCGCGATCACAAATTGTTTGAACTTTGCATCTCCGGAACGGCCCGAAGTGATGTGGTCCTTTTCGGAGGTGATAGACGGCATGGCTGAAGCTTGCAAGGCATTCAATACGCCCGTAGTTTCCGGCAACGTCTCGTTCTATAACGAAACGGAAGGCCGCGGCGTTTTGCCGACGCCGGTGATCGGAATGATTGGATTGATCGACGACGTAAGGCGAGTGATTCAACCGGGCTTTAAGAATCCCGGTGATTTCATCGCGCTGCTCGGCGCTACGCACAACGATCTTTCGATCAGCGAATACGCTGTCGTTGTCGAAGGGAAAAGACCAGAACAACTCTTTAACGACGGCAGAGTTCCCGCGCTCGATCTCGAAGCCGAACGAGCAGTCCAAACCGCTTGCCTGCGCGCCGCTGAAGCAGGTCTGCTGCGATCAGCTCACGATTGTTCTGACGGCGGATTGGCGGTCGCGCTCTCCGAATGCTGCTTCTCTTCGCTTAATCGCGAGGCGTTCGGCGCCGACATCGACATCACCGGCGAGGACGACGCAGTGACGCGGCTCTTCAGCGAGACGCCTTCGCGCATCATCATCAGTTTCGACCAATCCGCGCTCGGTGACATTGAAGAGATTGTGGCCGCCGCGAGTTGTCCGATGACACTCCTGGGAAATGTCGGCTCAGATCGCCTGCGGATCGAAAGCGATGGCGAGGAAGTAATCCAACTGGATGTTGCCGAGATGGAAAGCGCCTGGCGCTCTTCTTTACAAGAAAAACTTAAGGCCGAAGCAATGGCTGCGGGCGCTGAGTGAGATCGGCGAACTTAAAGATTAGGATGAAAATCAGGGCTTTAGAGGGAATCCGACTTGCTTTTACAGTATGGTAGAATGACGAACGTTACGTCGCCTAGAATTAGAGTACATGATCGATCCTCTGAAACAGATCTATAACGCCTGCGATCCCTACGTTCCGGCAACTGTGGAATATTACTATGACTGCGCAGAAGCGCGTGGCAGTAGTGCGCTCTCGCTCGAGTTTCAAAATCACCTTCGCCTCGCCAAGGACTACATCTACTTTCTGTTTTCAGGTCATATCGGCTGCGGAA